>JALERT010000116.1 GCA_022764445.1 Lachnospiraceae bacterium
CCCTGATGATAAGCAAGATCCCTGTCCTTCTGAGATCCACCATAAAAGCCATGATATTCCCTGTCTTCCGGAGATAAAGAGCGCAGCCCCCAAGGTGTATATAAATGCTTATAAATAACATCAAGTATCTTAAGTGCTTTATCCTGGTCAAGCATGACAAATGACATACTAAGCGCCCATACCTGATTACATCGAATCTGCTCCTCATCATCTTCTCCTGAGATTACGTCCTTAAGATAACCACGCTTCTCATCCCAGAATAATCTTAAGAAACTATCTTTTGTCTTAGCTGCCATTTCACTGTAATGCTTCTTTTTATTATCGTCATCTGAAAACTCTTCCATTATTTTTAATGCATTGTACCAGTATGCATTGATTTCTACAGGCTTTCCATGACGTTTTGTAGGTAATATATCTTCATATCTTACGTCCATCCACGTAACCTGCCAAAGATCCTTTCCTGCAGCTATAAGACCATCATTATCCATATATATACCATACTCTGTTCCATCAGTATAATTTTTAATAATGCTTTCCATTACAGGTAATGCTTCTTTGACAAATTCATTATCACCAGATGCCTGATAATAAAGATAAACCACCTCGATAAAAAGAAGTGATGCATCTACAGTATTATAAATAGGTTCCTCATTTTCCTCAGGGAACATATTTGGCATAAGACCATCTTTACAATATGACATAAATGAACGAAGAATTTCACGTACAGTCTGATACTGACCTGTTACAATCGCACATCCTGCTATTGCAATCATGGTATCCCTTCCCCAGTCTCCAAAGAAAGGATAACCGGCAATCATTGATTTACTGTCTGTAGAGTTTCTTTTTGTAATATAATCGGCGGCACCTGCGGCAAGCATCTTAGCAACAGGATCTTTTAAACCTGACTTATCAATAAATTCTTTCTTATAAGATACGGCAGCAGTAAACATCTTCTCTACTTCATTAAGTCCGATATGATTTGCTTCACTCATATGATATACAACATAAAACTTTGTGTTGCCGGCATTAAACTTACACTGAATCTTATGATTAGAAGCAGCACATCCGACAGCGAATCGTCCGTCTACTGCATCCTGTTCATAATATAAATCTTCATTGAAAACAGTATCATGTTCGCATACTTCTCCATTTGTATCAAAATAAAGAGTGATATTATTTGATATGATTTTATTATCTTCTATATTATAAACCTGAGTTTTTTCTGTTTTCTCACCCTTTGGCACAAATTGAAACCATGGCTCTAAAGTAAGCAGTCCGTCAGAAGGACTCTTAACTTCATATAAAACGGCAACTGTATTTTCTCCCTGTATCATACAGATTGATTTTTTTAATCTTACATTACCTGTTCTGTAATACCATGTTGGCAGATATTCATAATCGAAAGAGTCAAGGTATTCATAACCATTACCATTCTTTGTCTGATCGACAAATCTTTGTGCAGAAAGATTATACGACCTTCCTTCCGTCTCTACTGTCTCAGTTATATTTGTCACCATATGATATCTTGTAACAGGTGCATTTAAAGACGCCATTAATAGTGCCTGGTCATTTCGTGCATTTGCACCTGTTATAGTCAATGAAGAAAAGCCACCCAGTCCATTTGTCAGAAGATAACACTGCTGTTCCCCTGTTACAGCATCCTTCCAATCATTCATTCCATAAATTAAATGCATATAAATCCTCCTTGTTTTAATAATATTCTCTCTTTTCCCTGATTTTCCGCCAGATGGACACAAATTTGACCAACCTATGCCTCATAAATTTGTGTTCATCTGACAAAAAATCAATCACAAAGAGACTCCAAGAAAACATAACAATTAAAAATGAATAACGTAAAAACTCCTGCCATACAGGCATATAATATGTCCTCCGGCAAGAGTTTTATAATTAAATGTTTACAATTACAATTTTGTATTAACCCTTTACTGCACCAGACATACCATCTGTATAGTATTTCTGCATAAATATAAACAAAATTGAAATTGGTATAGAAATTAACACGGCACCTGCTGCAAAGCATGTATACCAGTTATCAATATATTCCTTTTCAAGCATTCGCCATAATCCAATCGCAACCGTATAATAATCAGCATTAGCGCGGCAGATTACTTTTGCAAAGATGAAATCAGTCCATGGAGCTAAGAATGATGTTAAAACTGTATATACGATAATTGGTTTACTTAATGGAATAGTAATTTTATAAAATACCTGCCATCTTGTACAACCATCTATATATGCTGCCTCATCCAAAGACTTTGGAATAGTATCGAAGAAACCTTTAGCTATATAAAATCCCAGTCCGGAAGCTCCGGAGTACACCAAAACAAGTGCAACACGGATCATAGCACCTTCTGAAAGTCCCATAATCTTCAAGATGTAGTATACGGCAACCATTGACATGAATCCTGGGAACAATCCAAGAATCATAGCAATATTCATGAATGGCTTTCTAACTTTAAAACGAAGTCTTGACATACAGTATGAAACTGATAATACAAAAAATGTAGATATAATACATGAGAAAATTGCAATTATCAAAGTATTCATAAACATTCTTGGGAAATTCAGTACTGATGTATCAGTAAATAACTTCACATAGTTTGCAAGCGTATAATGCTTTGGGAAAAATGATGAAACATATGAACCTTTTTCCGCACGGAAGCTTGTAAGTATAACCCAAAATATTGGGAAAAGCCAAATTACTGCCAGAACAGCTAAAAGTATATGTACAAGCGAATTTGTTATAACTCTTTTGTACTTTGTAAAACTTGGAACATTTTTATTATTCATTACTGGAATCCCTCCTCATTCTTATATGAGCCTGTATTTCTATATGTTACAAGAGATACAATTGCAAGAACAACGAATGTAAGAATACCGATAACAGCACCAACATTATAATACTGCTGGTCAATTGTTAATTTGTACAACCATGTTACAAGCAAGTCAGTCTTACCTGCTGTTGAACCTACAGGAGTTGGATCTCCACCTGAGAGCAAGTATATAACGTTAAAGTTATTAATATTTGATGTAAATGTAGTAATCAAATATGGTGTTGTTACAAATAACATATATGGTAATGTAATCTTAAAGAAAGTTACAACGGCATTAGCACCATCAACTCTTGCTGCTTCGTAAAGCTCAGCAGGAATATTCTGGAGAATACCTGTTACCTGCATCATTGTATAAGGTACACCTACCCATATATTAATAACGATTACGGTAACTCTCGCCCACGTCGCATCGGTAAAGAACGGCAATGCTTTATCTATGATGCCCATATTGATAAGTAATGTATTTATAGCCCCTGATGGCTGGAGCATCGTTCTCATAATCAAAAGTGATACGAACATTGGTACTGCAATTGATAAAATAAAGCAGAAACGCCAGAATGCTTTACCACGTGTTCCTTTTCTGTTAATTATAATTGCAAGAAGCATTCCTAAGATATAGTTAGTAGCTGTAGCAAAGACAGCCCATATCAAAGTCCATCCAAGTACAGACCAGAAAGTTTTACCTATATTGTTTGAAAGACTGAGAACTTTACCAAAGTTTTTAAATCCAACCAAGTCAAACAAAAGTAAATGATCCCCTTCTTTACTATAACTTGTAAACGCCATACTAATCATGAAGACCAGTGGCAGGATATTAAACAGTAACACGCCTCCAACAGGAAGTGTTAAAAGTGTTTTGTGAAGATTTATATGGAATAAATCTTTTATATCATCGAGAAAACTATTGATATGTTTTCCCTCATTTGAAAGACACTCTGTTTTATATGCACTCTTTAATGAAGCACACCACATTAAAACAAACCATACTATTATGAATAATGTTGCAATACCATAAAGCAATAGTACCAGTGAATTATCACTTTCTACATATTCATATATACCTTTAGCCTCATTCCATATCTCTGTCTGTTCCTGATCACCTAATGAAGGCAACATGGCAAGGTTATGAAAACCTGATAAAGCCATAAATACGATAAAGAAAACTTCCATGACAAAGAACATAAGTCCTTTTAAAATCTGCTTATGAGCAAAATTTCCTGCACCCATAATAAGCATAGAAATTTTTGTAGTGATTCCACCATTTTTCACCGCTTCACTTACAGTATATTTTGTAGGAAATTCATCGTAATGATTTTTTCGTTTGAATAACAAACTGATACCTCCCTCCGAAATGTCAATTCTCTACGAAAAATATTAAGACTTAAAAGCTGTCACAACTATACAAATAGTGTGACAGCCTCTAGTTCATTAATGAATTGTTAACTAATTCACAGCTGATGTATTCATGTTCTTATTCCATGCTTCTGTAGATTCTGCTGCATTCTTATGAGTTACTTCACCATTTCTTAATGACTTACCAAAGTTATCTGTTGGTGTCCAGTAGTTTGCCATTGGTGCAACGAATGGCTGGATGAATGAAGTATTATTAATTGTATCGTTCTGAGCCTTTACAAGTATATCTTTCTCGAATACAGAATCTTTTAAAAGCTCTGTGTTACATGGAACGATATTTCTTGCTTCATAATGTGACTTCTGAGCTTCAGGACTTCCAAGATATTTAGCAAGCGCAACTGCCACTTCTGGATTCTTTGTGTTAGCACTAACGCCAAGAGCCTTAGATCCTGCAAATGAATACATCTGTTTCTCTTCACCATTTAATGTATACTTAGGTAACTGAGCTACACCGATGTTATCACCAAGTGCTTTCTTAACTGCTGCGTAATCCCATGATCCTGAGAACATAGCTTTTACAGAACCATCACGGATACCTGCGATACCAGAACCATCAACGTCTACAACGAAGTTCTTATTAGCAAGTAAGTCAACAATGTAATCTGTTACGTCTGAACCCTTCTTACCGCTGTAATCGATACCTGCATCTGCATCTGTACCATCACCGAAAAGTGTACATCCGTTTCCTAAATAGAAACTTGAAAGATACCATGAGTTTGTGATAGGGAATGATACTTTACCTTTCTTAAGCATTGTATCAAGGTTCTTAATATCATCATCACTGAATACACTCTTATCATAATACATGAACCATGTATTTGATGTAAATGGAACACCATAAAGTGCACCGTCAACTGTTAAAGAATCAACTATAGCCTGAGTATTTGTCTCTTTAACATACTTCTCTGTCTCACCACCGATTCTTGCAACTGCCTTTGCAGGAAGAAGGTTTGTTAACTGATCGTTTGACATCATAAATACGTCTGCTGCTGCATCAACATCCTGTGTAATAACCTTTGCTGCATCACCTTCAGGTGTTACACCATACTTGAAGTTGATCTCCCAGTTTGGATGCTCTGCTGCAAATGCCTTACACTGTGTCTGTAACCACTCACCATAATCAGGTGACTGATCTTCTGCTGGTGACCATACTGTTAAGTCACACTTGATGTGTTCATCTTCCTTCTTTGTCTCTGATGATGTAGCCTTCTTGCTTGTATCACTTGTTGTCTTATTGTCAGAGTCACTATTTCCTCCGCAGCCAACTAATGAAAATGCAAGAACACCTGCCATCAATAATGCTGATACTTTTCTCATAATAAAAATTCCTCCTTTTATGTACGCTAAACCATTGCTTTTTGTATAGTTTTGCGTTAAATCTTTTTAAATTATAGTATTTTTTATGCAATGTGTCAATTATTTTTTGAATAATTTGTGAATTATTTTTTAAATATTGGTTAGGCGTGAACAGGTTACGTTAGATGTTATGCCCTAAAAATCATCATTTTTATTGTATAATTATTATTTTAATGATATACTGTAACGCGGTTTTAAAATACCATTGTAATTGTTCCTATTATAAATATAAATAATTCTATACTTTTAATTTTTACGAAAAGGAGAATAAATATTAATGTATAAAAATTTCATTTTCGATCTATATGGAACTCTTGTAGATATACATACAAACGAATATTCAAATGTATTCTGGAAAAAAATCGCATCTTTATTTCACTGTTATGGTGCTGCCTATGCACCGGCAGAAATAAAAAATGCATATGATGAAATATTACCACAGACAGGTACTGTTGCTGATTGTGATTACCCTGAATATGACGTAGTTGAAACCTTTTACAGGATGCTGCAGCATAAGAAACCGGATGCAACGGTTGAAGAAGCAAGAAGTATTGCTTATGCATTCAGAACTATCTCAAGACACCGTCTTAAACTTTACAAAGGTGTGACTGATTGTCTTTCAGATATAAAAGCACATGGTAAATCAGTTTTCCTTTTATCAAATGCACAGGAATCATTTACGGGACCTGAACTTTCTATTCTTGGATTAACTGGATATTTTGATAAAATTTATCTTTCATCCTGCTATGGTGTTAAAAAACCTGACAAACGTTATTATCAGACATTAATCACAAATGAACACTTAGATCCTAAGGAATGTCTTATGGTGGGAAATGATCCTTCTGCCGATGTAGGCGGTGCGTCTTCTATCGGCATGGACACTCTTTACTTCCACTCTAATCTGTCAGAGGGACTTACGCCTCCTGACAATGCTACATATTCTGTACTTGATGGAGATTTTATGAACGTTTATTCTATAATAAAAAAGTGTCTTGAATAATTATCTTACGTTTATCAAAAAAGAGGACTCCAACCCGGAATCCTCTTTTTATTCTAATTTTCTCCATAGAGATTATTTTACTATATATCCGCCTTCAAACATATCCTTTGTCTTTCTTACAATATCCCAGTTTTCTTTTTCTGTGTACTCTTTTGTCTGGCCATCATCTTTATAATATGCATATGAAGCTTCGTTTTCTACATAGCCAAGCCACTCTACATTATCAAAATCAACATCATCCATCGATTCTAAATTATCATCTATGCAAGCTAAAGGAAGGATATGATCTTTGCGTACAAAAATAACTAATTCATTTAAATCAACTGATATATAATGATGCCCCTTAGTAACAGGCTCGCATGTATATTCTTCCGGGGACTTCATCTTTACCATAAGCATATCTTCTGGAAGATATACATACCTGCCCTTTGCATTCTGTGTATAAACAGGAGCAATCATTATGCTGTCACCAACCATTAACTGATCTTCCACTGTCTTTGAGAACTCATCCTCAGGAAAATCAAATGCAAGTGGTTTAAAATACATATCATTATCTAAAACACATTTCATAAATTCACTATATAAGTATGGAACCAATCTATAACGGATGCGAATCAGATTTTTAAAGTCTTCAATACGGCTGAATTTATATACTTCCTGTTCTCTTGTTCCTATCGCAGAGTGGTTACGCATAAGTGGCGTAAACATACCAAATTCGATCCAGCGCATAAGAAGATCCTCCGTAACATCGCATCCAAATCCGCCAATATCTGAACCAGTATAAATAATACCACACATATTAAGTGATGGCATCTGCTGTATACTTAAAAGCAGATGACTCCACCATGAACTGTTGTCACCTGTCCATATACCACCATATCTGTGCATACCTATATATGATGATCTTGAAAAAAGAAGGATTCTATTGTCAGGTGCGATTTTATCAAATGCCTCTCCTGCTGCCCTTGTCATATTAAAGCCGAATAAGTTATGTACATCATTGTGACAGACTTTTTTGCCATCCATGTCATGATATATTGCCTTATAATCAGAGAGACTGTTGGAAAGGTCTCCAATGATATCTTTCACATGAAAAAATGAATTGATGTCAAGCTCTGTATCTTTCATCTGAGCGATTTCTTCCATAGCTTCATTAAGGCGTTTTTCTGAATAGAAAATAGCCGGTTCATTCATATCGTTCCAGAAACCGTCAATTCCCTGTTCAATCAGACAGCGGTATTTTTCACCAAACCATGCTCTTGACTTACTATTTAATACATCTGGGAAATGAACTTTTCCCGGCCATACTGCCGCAACAAAATCATTTCCATCTTCATCTTTACAAAAATATCCCTTTTCCACACCTTCTTCATAAACAGGGTAATCCTTTTCTATCTTTACTCCTGCATCAATAATCGGCACAAGATGAACATGTTCCTCCTTCATTTCATTGATAAATCCTTCAAAATCAGGAAAACGCTCAGAATCAACTGTAAAATCTTTATAATCTTTCATGTAATCAATATCAAGATATACAGCATCTAAAGGAATCTGATTTTTATGATATCCATCAACAACTTCGCGTATGTCATCTTCACATTTATATCCCCATCTTGACTGCTGATATCCAAATGCCCACCTTGGTGCTGCGTAGCTTTGCCCGATGAGCACTCTAAACTGACGTACTATATCCTTTAAGTTATCTCCCTTAATGATATAAATATCACTATCTTTACCTGTTGTTACTTCAATAAGATTTATATTTGTATCTCCAATGTCAAAAGTAACTTTGCCCGGATTATCTACAAAAAGACCAAATGAATCTTCTCCACTTACTATCATGAAGTTATGTGCACCATATAAAGAATGTCTGTTCTCTGTATGAACAGGATCATCAGCTGCATAACTAACGTATGAGAATCCGCGCTTGTTGATTCCCCGCATCTGTTCTCCCAGACCATACACTATAGTTTCTTCATTCATCTCATATCTGAATACAACTTCATCTTCCTTAATCGTCTGCTTAAAGTAAGGCATTGAAGCATTGTCTTCAGGATTAATCTGCTGCACCACCGCATCCGTATTTATAGGATCCCCATAAACATATCTGTAAATCATAATACTTCCTCCTGTATAATAAATTTATATTTGGTATTTAATATTGCAAACCAATATTGATATAATATTGAATTTACTAACATGTTTCATTTTATTTAATATATTCTGCCAGAACACTGAGAAGCCTTTTTATATCTATAGGCTTTGATATATGTTCGTTTATACCGGCTTTTTTAGCTTTTTTTATGTCATCAGATAAAACGCTGGCAGTCATAGCCAATATAGGAACTTTAGATGCATCTGCTCTATCCATTGCCCTTATTCTTCTTGTGGCTTCAAAACCATCCATATATGGCATCATGTTCAATTTCATCAAGATGATCTATTAATTTGATATCTTTTTCTATAAATGAACTGGAATAAAGCTGCTCATTTTCTTTAAATAGTTTATTAATATTGATCACACCATTACTCAGCTTTACTTTTCCCTGTTCCAGCCTGCTCATATCAAGCACGTCATTAACAAGAAGCTCAAGTGTTTCTTCTGCATCCTGGGCTTTCGTCAATTCTTCAATAACTTTTTCCTTATCATCTGCATGTTCCTTTGCCATTATAAGCATTCCTTTAATACCATTTATAGGAGTTCTTATATCATGTGACATTCTTGATAAGAAATCAGTTTTAGCCTTGCTTGCCTTCTTTGCCTTAGAAAGAGCCTTTTCCAGTTCTTCCTTTGTCTTCTTTAACTGCTCAACATCATCTGCCAGAGCAATTTTTAATCGTTTCTCCTCATCTATATCAGTTAAAACTCCGATAAGATGTTTCCTGCCGTCATTACCAATTATATATTTTCCGGAAACAGAATACCACTTGTACTCCTCATTTTTTCTCCTGAATCTGCATTCATATTCAAACTGCCTGTCTATATCAGAACACTCTTTTTGAACTTCATCCCGCTTCTCTAAAAGATAATTCTTATCATCAGGATGAAGGTATTCTCTCCATGATCTGCAAAAGTCTGATAAATCATCTTCAACATCATAACCAAGTATCATCTTGAAATCATCGCTTATCTCGACATCGATAACATTGTCCTTTAAATCAAAGTCAACACACCACATACTTGAACGTAATGCATGTGATGACACAAGAAGTTTCCTATACTCCTGACTCTTTTGCACAGTTTCTACTTCTGTCTGTAATGTACGTCTGATTTTTTCCTGATTTTTTATTTCCTCTTTTACGCTGTCAAATACTACTCTGTGATATCCTGTAAGAACATAACCTTTTCCATCAATTTTCTTACTATTGCCACCACATCGTATATATTGTTCGCCATAAACAGGATGTATCCACTTATACGATACTTCTGCCATTCCTTCGCGTGTTATAGCTTTTACATATTTTTTTACTTCATCGACATCTGTATCTTTTATCCTGGTAAACCATTCTACATAAGCCTGCTCAGGAGAAATGTTTGTACCATCAATAACAAGAAGTTCTGCCATTTTAGGATTCACAAACATTTTAGGCTGTTCACCGTCAAACAAATGAATTCTCCACATTCCGATATTTATGTCATTAGTCATATCTATGAAGCAATCGCTTCCGGTTATAAGACTTATTTCTTCCTGTTTTTCATCTTCTAGCATAATTGTAATAACCTTCCTGTCAATATAAATTTATATACCAGTGCCGTATAATATTTTTTCTGATCTAAGCACCATATAATCTGCAGCTGATATTAACTAATTAATTTACATATAACAATTATATACTACGAAAACTACAGTGTCTATATCAATGTTATTACCACAAAAACTATCTTGTAAGAATTTTATTAATATTCTTTATAAGGACTGATATAGTCCCATCCGGATTAGTTATAAACTCAACCTGATTGATATCCCTGTACTGCTCCATCGGAATATTAATCTCAATCCCGGTGTCCGTTTTTAGAAACTGCTTTTCAAACTTTTTAGTTGTCCTTTCACTCTGCGGTTTGACCTCTGCACTTTCCATATGGTATTTTTCCATCTTGGCATCAAACTCTTCTTTTATCTCTGGAACCTGTCCGTAAATCTTCTCACTGATTTTTTCGACACTTACCGTTCCATTTTGTTCTATTTCTTCTTTAATAATCCTTTTTGCTTCCATCTGCTTAACAGGTTCTTCTGAATAATGTTTCTTATTAACCTGCTCTACAGCCCTTGTTACAATGTCCATCTTTGATTTAGAAGACATTGCCGCCTTGCATTTTAGATAAAGCGTTGAGAGATAATTGCATTTCTCACCATTCACCTCATACTTCTTCTCTATTATACTTATCTCATAATTTTCCAGATTAATTATGACAGCCTCTGTCAGTTTTGCTGATGATGACGGAAGAGTTGACTGATATCTTATTATACTGTTTACATTGCCTGTTTCATTAGAATTAGTCATATGAACATAACTTTCTTTATAATTCATTTTTAGAAGTGAAAGATACTTTTTCCCCTGTATCTGGAATGTAACTATCGCAAGATCTGCTGATGGAATGGCGACATTACTATTCATAATTTCATATAAAATGCCAGTCATTTTCTTGCTGTCTTCCACCATGTCATCTTCATTAAATTCTTTAACCAGCTTATACATATCTGATTCATCTTCATTGTCATCAAAGTAGCATTTCTTCATGTCATCACCTGACATAATTTTATATATATGCTGCCTGAAAAAGTCATTTATATCAGGATTCATATCAAGAAGCTGCTCTGAATAAACCGGATAACCAAGTTCTGAGTCAAGTATATGTACTATTCCTTTTCTGATTATAATCTCGTCCTGCTCCATATCTTCTCTCCACTATCTCATATATTCAATAATATCACGTACATCATCTTCTGTTATATCCACCGGAACCAGTTTAAGTTTACGTGGGCTTTTTACTACAGAATCCGTCATTATTTCTGCATCTTTATCTGAGATATCCCATTCACCGAGTACCTGTCTTATAAAGAATGAAAATTGTTCTAATTCATCAAAGCCGAGCATTGAAAGTACCATATCAACATCTTCCTGATACTTCTCAGATACGGCTTTAAGATATCCCGGAAGGAATATTCCTACTGCCTTTCCATGAGGAACCCCCTTGTGACATGTCATATAGTAGCTAAGTCCATGTGGTACATTGGTGCTTGTATGGGCTATGGCCATACCTGCAAGTGTTGATGCAAGAAGCATCGAATCATATGTTTCTTCATCTGCTTCCTCTCCAAGAAGTACAGGTATATTCTCTGACCAGACACTTAATCCATATTGGCATATCATCCTGCTGTAATCATCTGCTGCAGTATTAAAGTAGCTTTCAATAAAATGACCAAGTGCATCTATTGCGGTATTTCTAAGAACAGAAAGTGGTGCAGATTTAATATACTTTGGATCTATAAGAGCAATATCCGGAAAAATTCTATGGCTTATACTCTGTTTTGTCTGAAGCTCATCTCTAGTTAAAACTGCATAAGGTGTTACCTCTGAACCTGTACCACATGTAGTAGGTACTTCAATGACAGGAAGAGCTTTTAAATCTACAGCCTGATAAAGCACATCTGATGAAGTATCAAAATTCTGTATCATAAGTGCTATGGCTTTTGCGGCATCCATCGGTGAACCTCCGCCTATACCTATCACAAAGTCAGCACCATTATTTCTTCCTTTCTCAGCGGCATCCATAACCATATCTATAGTCGGATTTTCTCCAATATCATCATAAATAATATATTCTGTATTCTGACTTTCAAGTGCTTTTTTTACATCATCAAGTGAACCATTCTTCTTGGAAGATAATTTTCCTGTTACTATAAGCGCTTTCTTACCAATTGCTGCTATCTCAGCAGCATGTTTCATAACAGCGTCATTTTCCTGATAAACCTTTGTTGGCATATAAAATTTCATAATCATCCCCCTTTTA
The DNA here is from genome assembly GCA_022764445.1 of Lachnospiraceae bacterium. Classification (GTDB taxonomy): domain Bacteria; phylum Bacillota; class Clostridia; order Lachnospirales; family Lachnospiraceae; genus Butyribacter. The sequence goes on from JALERT010000116.1 coordinate 12,638, forward strand.
ATCATTTACCTGTAACTGCTCATAAAGCGATTTTCTTACTTTCTTTCTTGTAACTTCAACAAGACCAAGCTTTGTCATATCTACAACAACCGTTCTTACCGGATCTTTTGAAAGCTCCTGTCTGAGACAATCCATAAGACGACTGTTATATTCCTCTGTCTTCATATCTATAAAATCTATTATAATAATACCTGAAAGATTTCTAAGTCTTAACTGTCTTGCAATCTCTTTTGCCGCTTCAAGATTGACCTTTAAAAAATTCTTCTCAACATCTTTTTTCTTTGATATTGCTTTTCCTGTATTGACATCTATTGAAACAAGTGCTTCTGTAGACTGTATTATTATATATGCCCCACTTTTTAACCATACCTTGGGCATAAGAGCATGCTCGATAATCCTTGAGACGTTGTACACTGCATCAAGCTTTCCATTTTCCGGATTCCACAAGGTAAGCTTATTAATTTCCGTCTTCTGGCTCTGCTCCATAAATTCATGTATTTTTCCATATATATCTTCATTATCTGTTATAATATCAGTTATTTCTTCACTATATGAATCACGTATCGAACTGATATATCCCGGTGGAGCTTCATAAAGACAGTTAAATCTTGCCTTATGGCATCCATATTTCACCATCTTACTATACTTTTCTGCAAGATACTTAATTTCATTTTCAAATGTTTCATCATCTATATCTTCACTATTGGTTCTTGCGATAAAACCATATTCATTACTGACATATTTTTCCAATATATCATGGAGCCTATCTCTCTTATCCTTGTCTTTAATCTTTGATGATATGCTGATACCTGCATCCCCTGAAATTAATACAGTATATTTTCCCGGAAGATTAATTGTCCCTGAAAGAGTTGGCGGCTTTGTCTTAACAGCCTCCCTCTCAACCTGAACGATAATCTCATCTCCGATTAAAACTCTTCCTTCCTGATAAGGCACACCATCAGTGTGTATGGAATCACTGTATTTCTTAAGTGAAAGATAGCCCATTTTTCCCTCACGAAACTCAACAAATGCCGCATTTATATTCTTTACTACATTTCTGACTTTTCCTACATATACATTGCCAAGTATCCCCGAACTTTCTGCACTTTCCGCCTGAATACTTACGATTTTATCATCTTCTATTTTTATCGTAAGTATCCTGTCATCTTTCTTTGTAACAAGAATCCTGCTCTCCATTTTATCGTCCTTCCTTATCTTAATCCTATAAGGTATTTATACGCCTGTAAAAAACTACTTAATTCAATCAGCTTTTCCATATTCTGACATTGAAACAAGCCGGCACGGTGTTTCAGAAGTTAAAGTATGAATTTCTCCTTTTTTACCATCCGCATCTGCATACATTTCCATTCTGTGTATCTGATAATCAAGTATGTCAAATGGCACATCCATATAAGAACATATTGCTTCCATGAGAAGTTCAGGCTTAATATTTACAATACTGCCGGCAGTAAGCTGACAGTATAATACAGGCTTATAATAATCCGTATCTATACTGAGTTCTCCATAATCTTTACCTGTTAAAGAAGAAAAAGTCTTCATATCAGTCGCAGCATGATATATATTTTCCTTTATATCTACTAACTTTTCCGAACGTTTTGTTTTCTTAATTATTTCTATATGTTCTCTTGAAAGGAACTTATCAAGTAAATCGTTTGTAAGAATTCCTTCTGAAAATTCACTTTCACGTTCCGGCTTAACTGCAATCATATAATCACACGCTGCCAGTACAGACATAGATGGTTTTGTTTCTTCATTGAGTTTAGTAAAACCAAGCACTCTTATTTCATCATTCATTACCTCATTAATTCTTTCAACCATAACGTCACTTGCATCACTATCTTCAAGGACTATATCAAGATATTCAGCATCACTGCTAAGACCGATACCAAGAGGTGAAGTAAATGACATAAGCTGATGTGGTGAAAATCCCTGACTGTAGCTCATATGGATATCTGCACGTCTGAATGCCTTCTGAAAATATCTCATAACATCAAGGTGTCCGATAAAACGCATAGACCCTGTTTTTGAAAATTTAATTCTTGCCTTCATTTATGCCTCCCTTTCTTCAACGCATACACCGCACTTAAACTTCATTGCACCACATCCTGCACATTTTGCACGACAGTTTGGAGTTACTTTTCCTTCTTTAGCATTATGGTATTCATTAAGCATAAACTGCTTTGTAACGCCAATATCTATGAAGTCCCATGGGAACATCTCATCCTCAGGTCTTTCTCTGCCGATATAAAACTCCATACTTACGTTATTATCTTCAAATGCTTTAAGCCATTTATCATAGTCAAAATATTCTGTCCATGCATCATATATGCATCCACTCTTGTAAGCCTGTAAAATTACGTTACAAAGTTTTCTGTCTCCTCTTGCAAAAACTCCTTCAAGTTCTGATACATCTGCATCATGACAATTATATTTTATACTCTTTGAATTAAGCTGGCTCTTTATCTTATCAAGCAAAAAGTTCCTCTTCTCTCTTGCCTGTTCCTTTGTATTCATTGGAGCCCACTGGAAAGGAGTAAATGGCTTTGGTACAAAAATTGATGTGCTTGTTACTATACTTACCTTACCATTTCTCTGATCCTTTGGAATTGTATAATACTCTCTTGCTATCTTATCAGAAAGCACCGCTATTCCCTCTATATCTTCTTCTGTCTCACCGGGAAGACCAAGCATGAAATAAAGCTTTACTCTATTCCATCCACCCCTGAATGCATCCATGGCACCCGTAAGAATATTTTCCTCTGTAAGACCTTTATTGATAACGTTTCTCATGCGCTGTGTTCCAGCTTCCGGAGCAAATGTAAGACTGCTCTTTCTTATATCCTGAACTTTTGACATTACATCAAGCGCAAATGCATCAATACGAAGCGATGGTAATGATATATTTACTCCCTTATCCCTATATTCATCGATAAGCCAGTATACAAGCTCAGGAAGCTCCTTATAATCACTTGAACTAAGAGAGCTTAGTGAAATTTCATCATGACCTGTAGCCTTAAGCATGGCAGCAGCACGTTTTTTAAGGAAATCAAGACTGCGTGGTCTAATTGGTCTATATAACATTCCTGCCTGGCAAAACCTGCATCCTCTTATACATCCTCTCTGTATCTCAAGCACCACCCTGTCTTGTGTAACCTTAATATAAGGTACAAGGGGCTTTTCAGGATAGTATGTTTCCGACATATCAAGTTCTACCTGCTTTACTACCCTTTCAGGTGCTTCGGAAACTGTAGGTCTGAAATCACGTATAGTGCCATCTTCTTTATATGATACTTCATAAAACTGTGGAACGTAAATTCCCGGAATCTGAGCAGCAAGCTTTAAAAATTCTATCCTGTCACTTCCTGACTTTTTC
>JALERT010000016.1 GCA_022764445.1 Lachnospiraceae bacterium
TCATCATTCTACTATTGTAAATATTCTCGGAAACTCTTACAGGACGGCTACTGCATTATCCAAAATATCTGATAAAAATAATTGAACAATTGTACATAAAAATATTGGCACAATTGTTCAAAATAGTCTTGACATTAATACTTTGATTGATGGAATGGGCAAGAGGCTTGAGCAGGTGACAGAGGAATTATCAAGCGTCCGTAAACAGCTTGAAAAGATGGAGCAGGAAAAGGCAGACAAGACCTTAAAGGCTACCGTCCGTAAGGCTGTGGAATCCTTAGAACAGCAATGCCAGAAGATGAAGGAGCAGTTGTTTGAAATCAAAACAGAGGTAAAAGCAAAGGCTTCTGAAATTGTGGCAGAGGCAAAAGCGAAGGGCAAAGCGGCACTTCATAAGGTATCTGAGTTCTTAGGCATTAAGGATAAGCTGGAGTCTGTCCGAGAGAATGTCCGTAAGAGTATTGCAGAGACAGAGCATACCATAAATAAATTGGATGCCTTTGGTAGCGGTATGAGGGAAGCCGGACAGAAGATTGCTAATACCTTCTGTACCTTTGCAGATAAGGAAACGGTTGATTATCCCGAAAAGGAAAAGAAGTTCTCTAAAACGGAGCTTGTGAAAAAGCCTTTCGAGGCAAAGAAAAAGCTGTATCAGAGAATGGAGCAATATCTGGATGAGGCACTTGATAAGGTGGAAAGTCTTGCCAAAGAGCCGGAGCGAATGAAGGATGTGGAAATGGCAGAGCCTTCCATGCTTGGAGCTGTGGCAGAGCCGGAATTTCAGTATGGGGCAGACGCCTTTGAAGCCTATCAGCAGTCAGGAAAAGCAGAGACAGAGGTTGTGTCAGAGGTAAAGGGTAAGAGCCGATAAGGGTGAAGTCCACTTGAATGAAAGGTGTAATTCAAGTGGACTTTTTGTCGTTTTCTGCAATAAAGGTTCATTTTCTGTCATGACTGTTGATAAAAAAATAAAAGACATTACTATATAGACTGTATCTTTTATGTTAAGGAGTAATTATTATGAAATTAAACTATGTGATCTGTGATGCAAAGATAATTGACAATGAAGATGTGAATGAGTTAGATATTACTTGAGTGATTTTTATTACGTATCAGAAGTATGAAATTCACATTACATTTGAAATGAAATAATGAAGCATATAAAAATAAAAGGATATTCCATTCTTGAATAAGAGGGCATATCCTTTTGAAATATAAGAAGTGTTGCTCTTGGGGCAATAACACATAATTGTCTTGTGGTAAATCCGTTTCTTTTTTATATTAACTGGCGAGGTTATATATTTAGAAAAGGAAATTACTAGTTTGTGGATTACCACATGCGATTTGTTTGATGAAGAAATACAGGTGCGTAAAAATTGAAGATTTCTTCAAAAAAGTTTTTTACTGTCTGTTTCATATTTCTCATCTCCTTTCGTTCTTTCTGAGGCAATCATAATCCAAAATAAGATATATTACTCGCCAAATCCATTCCAAAAGTAGACAAAAGTTGCAAATGGAGAAATATGTGCATGTTTGATTTTGGAAAATGCTAGGTTTCTATACTGTTTCTATACTCTGAAGGAGAAATGCCCTTCAATTTTTTGAATGTCCTGCTAAAATATAACGGATTATCATAACCGACAATACTAGCTACTTCGGTGATATTATACATATTGCTTTTTAGCAGAGCCTCAGCGTTATAAATACGAACAGATAATATGTATTGCAAAGGAGTAAAGCCGGTGTATTGTTTAAAATTTCGGATGAACCAGCTTGTACTCATATTATGGGTTTGAGCATATTCCTCGATATTTATTTCTTCGTTGTAATGCTCGTTGAAGTAGAGCGTTGCTACATCTATATCTTCTGCAATCTGACTGTTACTTACTCTTGCACTTGTTTGTAAATGTCTGTGAACCATAATGAAGATTTCTCTTAAATGCATTTCAAGTATTTCGGCATAATGTTCCTTACACATCTGTAATTCCTGAATCATTAATCTAAAATGATTCTGATAATCAAGTCCCTTACCACAGTAATAAACATGCTTTTCTTTTGTAAAGCCATAATAACGAAGAATGTTTGTTACATCATTTCCGGTAAAATGTACCCAATACACTTCTGTCTGATCTTCACCGTAGTATTCGTATTTTTGAGGTTCCTTTGGTCTGTATAAAACCATGTGACCAGCGGTGACAATTTCTTCTTTTCCGTTAAAGTGAAAATGAGCTTTTCCGGATGCAATGTATAGCAACTGAAAGTCAAGACGTCCACGTGGTCGCCATGTCGGTAATTTGGGACAAGTAAATAAATGGTAAGTGCCACAGCTTGTTACAATTAACGGGCTTGACTTGTCCTTGATGTCCATAGTCGTATTATTCAGATAAGCATTATTGGCATACATAGTGTTACCTCCTTAACTATAGTTTGTTCAATTTTTGATGTGCACTTTGCTGAAAAAAACGGATATAATCCGTGTTGTTTTGTTTATTGTATCATTTTGTGCATGTTTTGTCCAATTTTTGATATGTATTTTATAGAGTTAAATTAGTATAATTAAGTTACATTAATATGAATCTTGAAGAGGCAAACAAGAAGTTAAAAGAGAATAAGCAGAAAACCATAATAGCCTATAGAGTGTGACTTTAGGGGATATCTACAGAAAGTGAGGTTTAATATGAAAGCAGAGATTAAATGGTTAGACAACCCGGAAATTTTTAGAATAAATAAGTTAGATGCCCACAGTGATCATAACTACTATCTGAATTATAAGGATTTGGAAAGTGGTGATAATAAATTGACACAATCCTTAAATGGACAGTGGGATTTTAGGTTTAGCATCAATGTAATGGAAAGACCGGCAGATTTTTTCAAGACAGATTATGACAGAAGTGGATTTGATAAAATCATGGTTCCGGGACACATTGAACTTGCAGGATATGACCAGATTAGATATATCAATACACAGTACCCTTGGGAGGGTAAAAGGTATCTTAGACCTGCTCACAGCATTGAGGGTGCTGGTGCAGGAGAAGGAATGTTCAGCGAAGCACAGTATAATCCGGTAGGGTCATATATAAAAGTATTTGACCTTGATGAAAAGTTGCAGAATAAAAGAATTCGTATCTGTTTTGAGGGTGTGGAGGAAGCAATGTATATTTGGTTAAACGGTGAGTTTATCGGATATACAGAAGACAGCTTTACACCGTCAGAGTTTGATTTGACACCTTATATCAAGGAAAAGAATAATGTATTGGCTGTGCAGGTACACAAAATGAGTACAGCAGCGTTTTTGGAGGATCAGGACTTTTTCCGTTTCTTCGGTATATTCAGAAATGTAAGCTTAAAGGCTACTCCTGATATCCATGTGGAGGATATGTGGATTCAGCCTGTATTAAATAAGGATAATACAAGCGGTGCAATTAAAGTGGATGTAAAAATTTCTGCTTCTTCTGAAAGTACAGTAAGTGCAAAATTCATCTTATCTGATAAAGCAGGAAATAAGCTTTTATCCGAAGATTTAGTATTAACAGGCGATAAGAACATGTTGGCAGGAACATTGACAGCAGATGTAAAAAAGGTTACTCCTTGGGATAATCATAATCCTTATCTTTATGATACATTTGTTGAAGTTTATACTGACAGAAAGCTTGCAGAGGTTATTCCATATAAGGTTGGATTTAGAAGAATTGAGATTATAGACAAGGTAATTCATTTAAATGGAAAGAGGCTTATCATTACCGGTGTTAATAGACATGAGTGGAGTGCAAAAACCGGACGGGTAATCGGTATTAAGGAAATGATTTCAGACATTCAGTGTATGACCAGAAATAACATTAATTCTGTTAGAACCTGTCATTATCCGGATCAGATACCTTGGTATTATATGTGCGATGAAGCAGGAATTTATGTTATGGCGGAAACAAATCTTGAAAGTCATGGTTCATGGCAGAAGCTGGGAGCAATCGAACCGTCATGGAATGTACCGGGTTCTGTACTACAGTGGCGAGAAGCTGTTGTTGACCGTGCAAGAAATAATTTTGAGACATTTAAGAACCATACTTCCATTCTGTTCTGGTCGTTAGGAAACGAATCCTATGCAGGTGATGATATAGAGGCAATGAATAAATTCTTCAAGGAAAAGAAGGATGGTAGATTAGTACATTATGAAGGTTCCTATTATACCAGAGAATATGAGGATACTATTTCTGATGTGGAAAGTCGTATGTATGCGAAACCGGAGGAAGTGGAGAAATATCTGATAAACAGTGCAAAAAAACCATATTTACTATGTGAATTTATGCATGATATGGGTAACTCCATAGGCGGACTCGGTTCTTACATGAAGCTAATTGATAAATATGAAATGTATCAGGGCGGATATATTTGGGACTTCATCGATCAGGCACTTCTTGTAAAGGATGAAGTGACAGGAAGAGAAGTTTTAAGATATGGTGGAGATTTTGATGACAGACCGTCTGATTATGAATTTTCAGGCAATGGAATTGTTTTTGCGGATAGAAGAGAAAAACCGGCAATGCAGGAAGTGAGGTATTATTATGGAATGTACATCTAAATTAAGAATCGTATATGGAGATTATACACTTGGAGTTCACGGAGAAGGTTTTGATTACGTTTTCTCTTATTCACAGGGCGGTCTGGAGTCTGTTGTGAAAAATGGATATGAGTGGCTTTATCGCTGCCCGAAGCCTACATTTTGGAGAGCACTTACAGATAATGACAGAGGAAGTAAGTTTCATATAAAAAGCGGAAGCTGGCTTGCGGCGGATATGTTTATTGACTGTAAGGAAATTGAGGTTATTACAGATGGCAAGTCGCAGGGAAAACCATGTGCGCCGGATAATAATAAGTATGGTGGAGATGTGCTTGCAGAGAACATCGTTGTTAAATTTGTTTATGAGACGGTTACAAATCCAAGAACCACAGTTGATGTGATTTATAGTGTGGAGAATACAGGAAAGATAACTGTAAGTGTTTCTTATAAAGGAGTAAAAGGATTACCACAGCTTCCTGTATTTGGATTAAGGTTTATCATGCCGACTTTGGCTGATAAATATATGTATGAAGGACTTTCCGGGGAAACTTATCCGGATCGTATGGCAGGAGGAGTAAAAGGGGTGTATGAGATAAACGATTTAAGTCTGACACCGTACCTTGTTCCACAGGAATGTGGTATGAGAATGGGAACTGATTGGCTTGAAGTAACAAGACATACAAGTCTTAACAACAGCAGAAAAGACAATTCAGCTCAGATATTAAGAATTGAAAAAAAGGAAGATACATTTGCGTTCTCCTGCCTTCCTTATACAGCAAGTGAGATTGAAAATGCAACGCACCATGAGGAATTACCTCCTGCAAGAAGAACCGTTCTTTGTATCTACGGAGCGGTAAGAGGTGTGGGCGGAATTGACAGCTGGGGAAGCGATGTGGAAGATGCTTACCATATTGATGCAGAGAAAGATATAACATATTCTTTTGTGATTTGTTAAGAAGGAATTGAGGTTGTTAGGATGAAGACAAATGAAATGAAGAAGAACATCTTAGAAGATGGAATGGATGAAAGATTTTTAGACATCTATGTAGATGCTACAAAGCTTGAATATCATAAAAGGCGTTATGTGCAAGCCATAGAACTGTTTGAAGCACATTATGGAGCCGGGGAAGCAGAAATATTTAGTGCACCGGGCAGAAGTGAAGTGGGTGGAAACCATACGGATCATCAACATGGAGAGGTTCTGGCTGCATCCATCAACCTTGATACGATTGGCATTGTCAGACAGACTGAGGATAATCAAATCCGAATCATATCTGATGATTATGATGAAGTGGTTATCTCATTAGATAATATTGACTGTAAAGAGGAAGAAAAGGAAACAACAACTGCATTGATTAAGGGTGTTGTTGCAGGCTTTATGGAAAGAGGCTATAAAGTAGGTGGTTTCAGAGCATATGCTACCAGTGATGTATTAATTGGTGCAGGTCTTTCTTCTTCTGCAGCTTTTGAAACACTGATTGGGACTATTCTGTCGGGACTTTATAATGATATGAGTATTTCAGCCATTGAAATAGCGATTGTTGGACAATATGCAGAAAACGTATATTTTGGAAAGCCTTGTGGATTGATGGATCAGATGGCTTGTTCTGTTGGAAATCTGGTATATATTGATTTCAAGGACCCGAAGAAGCCGGAAGTTGAAAAATTGGATTTTAATATGAGTGAGCATGGATACAGCTTGTGTATTACAGATACGAAGGGTTCACATGCAGATTTAACATACGAATATGCAGCCGTTCCACAGGAGATGAAAAGAGTTGCAAATCATTTTGGAAAAGAGGTTCTCCGTGAAGTAGAGGTGGTGGATGTTATTAAGGCGATACCAGAGCTTAGGGAGAAGTACGGAGACAGAAGCGTATTAAGAGCACTGCATTTCTTTACAGAAAATGAGAGAGTACAAAAAGAAGTAAATGCATTAAAGTGGGGAGATATGAATCTGTTTTTGGATAACGTGAAGGAATCGGGGGATTCTTCTTTCAAATACTTACAGAATGTATATTCAAGTAACGATGTGGAAAATCAGAATATTTCAGTTGCACTTATGATGAGTGATGTTTTGTTAAAAACAGAAGGTGTGAGCAGAGTGCATGGTGGAGGTTTTGCAGGAACCATTCAGGCATTTGTAAAAAATGATTTCGTTGTGCCATATAAGATGCAGATGGACAGCATTTATGGAGAAGGTTCCTGTAAGGATTTAAGAATCAGAAAATATGGCGGCATTAAGGTGATGTAAGGAGGCTGGGACAATGAGAATTTTAGTGTTAGGCGGAGCCGGATATATTGGTTCCCATACAGTATATGAATTGATAGACGCTGGATATGAGGTAGTAATAATTGATAATCTGTTAACCGGATTTAAGGAAGCAATTCACCCGGAAGCAAAGTTTTATGAGGGAGATATTCGAGATAAAAAATTTTTGGATGAAGTGTTTTCAAAAGAGAAGATAGATGGTGTGATTCATTTTGCGGCAAGCTCACAGGTTGGAGAGAGCATGACAAATCCGCTTAAATACTATAATAATAATCTTTGCGGAACAGAGGTGTTGTTAGAGAGTATGATGGAGCATGGAATTGATAAGATTGTATTTTCTTCAACTGCTGCTACATATGGAGAGCCGGAGAGTATTCCTATTTTGGAAACAGACAGAACACTTCCAACTAACTGTTATGGAGAGACAAAGCTTTCTATGGAGAAGATGTTTAAGTGGACTTCCAAAGCACATAATTTAAGATATGTGTCTCTTAGATATTTTAATGCATGTGGTGCTCATCCGAATGGAAAGATTGGGGAAGCACATAATCCGGAGACTCATTTAATTCCACTTATTTTGCAGGTTCCAAATGGTAAACGTGAGTATATTTCTGTATTTGGTAACGATTATGATACAAAGGATGGAACCTGTATCAGAGATTATATTCATGTAAATGATTTGGCACAGGCTCATATTTTAGCAATGGAATATTTGGCAAAGGGTGGAGAAAGTGACATTTTCAATTTAGGAAATGGAATAGGTTTTACAGTAAAAGAAGTGATTGATGTAGCTCGTGAGGTTACAGGACATCCGATTCCGGCAAAGGAAGAACCAAGAAGGGCAGGAGATCCTTCTACTCTCATTGCATCCAGTACAAAGGCCAAGGAAGTTTTAGGCTGGAATCCCCAATATGCAGATTTACACACCATCATTGCAACAGCTTGGCAGTGGCATGAAAATCATCCAAACGGTTATTAGAATTAAGGGAGGTTTTTCACATGGATAAAGTAATATCAGAATTAGTAAGTTATGGAATGTTGAACGGTCTGATTACAGAGGATGACAAGGTATATGTCATTAACAGATTGTTGGAGCTGTTTGACAAGAAGGATTTTGTGTGGAGTGATGAACAGGTAAGACCGATACATCTGATTTTGGAAGATATGATGAATTATGCCATCGAGCAGGGAATCATGGAAGATGACACCATAACAACTAAGGATTTGTTTGATACAAAGATAATGGGGTTAATTACTCCGATGCCTTCACAGGTAAGAGAGAAGTTCCAAAGACTCTATTCTGAAAGTCCTAAGCTTGCTACGGATTATTATTACAAATTTAGTCAGGATACTAATTACATCAGAAGGGACAGAATCGAAAAGGATGAAAAATGGACCACAGATACCGAGTATGGACAGATTGATATTACGATAAATTTGTCTAAGCCGGAAAAGGACCCCAGAGACATAGCAAAAGCGGCAACAGCGAAAAAGAATGAGTATCCGAAGTGCCTTCTTTGTGAAGAAAATGAGGGATATGCAGGACATATTTCTCATCCGGCGAGACAGAACCACAGAATAATTCCGGTAAAACTGGCTGATAGAGACTATTATTTTCAGTATTCGCCTTATGTTTATTATAATGAGCATTGCATTGTTTTTAACAAAGAGCATACGCCGATGAAGATTGATAAAGCTGTATTTGTAAAGCTGCTTGATTTTGTAAAACAGTTTCCACATTATATCGTTGGTTCAAATGCAGACCTTCCGATTGTTGGTGGTTCCATATTAAGTCATGATCATTTTCAGGGCGGTTCTTATACATTTGCTATGGCGAAAGCTCCTTATGAATATATGTTTCAGGTAAAAGGCTATGAGGACGTGACAAGCGGCATTGTAAAATGGCCGATGTCAGTGATCCGATTACAAAGCAAAAAGCCTGAGAGAATCGTGGAGTTATCCGATTACATTTTAAATGCATGGCGCAATTACACAGATGAGGATGCGTTTATCTTTAGTGAAACCGACGGAGAGCCGCATAACACAATAACACCAATTGCAAGAATGAATGGTGATTTATACGAGATGGATTTGGTGCTTCGCAATAATATTACGACAGAGGAGAAGCCTTGGGGTGTATATCATCCGGAGGAGAAGCTGCACCATATCAAGAAAGAAAATATCGGACTGATTGAGGTTATGGGTTTGGCTGTACTTCCAGCAAGATTAAAAAAAGAAATGCTTACTTTGGGTGAGGCTATCGTAGAGGGAAAAGATATTCGGACCATGGAAGAAATTGAAAAACATGCGGATTGGGTAGATGAATGGCGTAATCATTATAACATTACGAAAGAGAATGTTAATCAGATTCTAAAAGATGAAATAGCAAAGGTGTTTGTAAAAGTTTTGGAATGTGCTGGTGTATATAAGCGTACTGAGGAAGGACAGAATGCGTTTAGGAAGTTTATTTCAACGCTTTAGTTACATTCTGTGATTCCACTTGAAGTAGTCCTTATAGAACAACATTACATTGCAAGTGAAAATAGCTGTGATTGATATAATTTATGGATGGAGGACTCAGGGATGATTGAATGTCTAAAATTTGGAACAACTAAAGAGGGAAAAGAAGCAAGTATTTATATTTTAGAAAATGATAGCGGTATGCATGTGCAGGTATCAGATTTTGGTGCACTTATTTTAACAATTATGTTTCCGGATAGAAATGGGGAAATAAAGGATATTACGCTTGGTTTTGATGAGTTAAAAGATTATTACAATACAGATACCTGTTTTGGTGCTTATGTGGGCAGAAATGCAAATCGAATAAAAAATGCCTGCGTAATACTGGATGATAAAGAATACAAACTAGATAAAAATGACGGAGAGAATAATCTTCATAGTGGTTTTGTTCGCTCGCACTGTAAAATGTATGATGCCAGATATGGAAAATCCAAAGAAGGTAATTATGTTGAATTTAGTCGTCTTAGTCCTAAATTTGAACAGGGCTTTCCGGGAGATTTGGAGCAGCGGATAAGATACACACTTACAGACAACAATGAGCTAATTATTGATTACAGAATGGCAACCAATGAAACAACAGTAGTAAATCCTACGAATCACACCTATTTTAATCTGAATGGGCAGGATAATGGTAATATTTTACAGCACCAATTGGAAATCTATGCAAATAGTTTTCTTGAGATAGATGAAGATTTTGTGCCTACAGGAAACATTCTTAATGTTGAAAATACACCGATGGATTTTCGTATAAAGAAAATAATTGGCAAACAGATTGATTATAACGATGTTCAAATTAGACGTGCCAAAGGGTATGACCATAATTATGTATTTACAAATGATGGTAAGCTGAAAAAGATGGCAAAACTTTACTGTGACGAAAGTGGTATAACCATGACTGTTTATTCTGATTTGTGTGGTATGCAATTATATACAGGAAATTTCTTGGATGGAGTAGTTGGTAAGGGCGGTACAAGGTATGAAGAAAAAGCAGGTATTTGTTTTGAAACACAGTATTATCCGAATGCCTGTAATGAAGAACATTTTCCGAGTAATGTGTTAAAGGCTGGACAAACATACAAATCCCGTACAATTTACGAGTTAGCTGTTTCATAAAATTGGTAAAGTAGAAGGATAATGGAATATATAAATATGACAATAAAGAGGCAAAAAAATATTGCACTTATAGATCATGATGGAAAGAAGCAGGATATGATTCAATGGTGCTATGATAATAAGGAGATTTTAAAAAATCATCGTTTGTCCGGTACCGGAACTACTGCAAGAATGATTACAGATAAAGTGGGGTTAAGGGTAAAAGGTTATAATAGTGGTCCGTTAGGCGGCGATCAACAGATTGGTGCAAAGATTGTAGAGGGGAGTATTGATATGGTGATTTTCTTCTCAGACCCTCTAGCTGCACAGCCGCATGATCCGGATGTGAAAGCTCTTTTAAGAATAGCACAGGTATATGATATTCCGATTGCAAATAATATTGCTACTGCTGATTTTTTAGTTCGTTCCTCTTTAATGGATAATGAGTATATTCATAAGGTAGAAAATTTTAAAAAGAAAGTTGCAGATAGAGCAGAGACATTGGAAAAACATTCAATGGAAAGCTAAAGGAGTATCATTCTAATAAAAATTGAAATGATATAAAGTTCTGAAAACGGATGGCATCTAATGTGCCATTCGTTTTCTGCTTTTCAGAAAGAAATCATAAGTTGACCAATAAGCGAGCAGAAAATGATGTGCATTGGGTTGTTTTCTGGACTATGACATAAGGCTATCCATTGATATGATTTATAATGAAAAGAGGCGTAAATCATGGATACAGACAGAAAAGATACCAATATACAGATTGGTAAAAGACTAAGAGAAGCAAGAAGAAACATGAATATTGATAAAGTAGAAATTGCTGAAGTGCTTGGGGTTACAGTAGAGCATTATCGTAAGTTCGAGGCTGGTTCGACAGGTCTTTCCGTAGATAAGATATTGATCCTTTATCGAATCTATGGTATCGATCCTACATATCTGATAACTGGTGTTAGCAGTAATGCAATGGAGTTTAATCTGGAGTATTATGTTGCAAACAGTAGTAAAGAACAAAGAGATTTGTTTTTTGACCGTGTGCTTGCATATGTGTCTAAATTGATTAAGTGAGATGTGGTTATTCCTGCTTCTTAGAATGTGAAGGAGGAATTGTTATGTTGAAAATTGCTATATGTGATGACAGCAGAACTGATATTGAAATGTTAGAAAGTGCTTTTGATAAGCTGTGCCAATATCCGATTGAATATGATGTGTATTTTAGTGGGGAAGAATTACTGACATACTGTACATTACACGACGAAACATATCATCTATATATTTTTGATATTGAAATGCCACAGCTTAATGGATTGGAACTTGCAAAGAAAATCAGGGAAAAAGATGCAAAGGCTCTTTTTGTGTTTCTTACAAGTTACACGAAGTATGTTATGGATGTGTTTGCGGTCATTACATTTGATTATATATCTAAGCCGATAACAGCAGAGAAGTTGGAGTCGGTACTCTTAAAAGCCATGCAATATCTGAATTTGATAAAGCAGGATTTTGGTCTTATGTCAATATTTTAGACACAAAAAGTCAAACTTTTTTATGCTGCACTTCTAGCTAGTAATTCACATTGATCTGGAGTCATGTAATTAATAGAAGAGTGTAGCCTTTTTCTGTTATACCAACCTTCAATATATTTAAATATAGCTACATTAGCTTCTTCGAAGGTACGATATGTATTTCTATAGATTTCTTCCTTCTTTATTGAAGAATGAAAAGATTCAATGCAAGCATTGTCATACGGACAACCTTTTTTGCTAAATGATTGTATAATATTAAATTCTTTACATAGTTCTTTTAAATCATTACTTGTGTATTGAGATCCTAAGTCTGAATGGAATATTAAAGGTTTATTTTTATCAGGATTCTGGCTGTAATAAGCATTTTTTAAAGCTTTAATAACTAAATTATTTGTCATTCTTTTACCAAAAGCATAGCCAATTATTTTTTTAGAATGCAAGTCAAGAACTGAAGCTAAATAGCACCAACCATCTTTGATAGTATAAATATATGTAATATCTCCTACCCATTTTTCATTAATAGAAGTAGTTGAGAAATTTCTCTTTAAAACGTTTTCTAACCCTTCTGCTACTTTCTTATTAGAATGAGGCTTGTATTTTTTTACAGTCACTGCACAAAGGCCAAGTTCAATCATTTTTCTTTGAACTCTCTTCAAAGATACATTAAAGCCTTCTGTAACAAGTATATGATGAATCCTCGGAGCTCCATATATTCCTTTATTAGCTTTGTATATTCTACTAATAGCTGCTTTTAATTCCTCATTTTCTAATTGTCTTGCTGATTTAGTTTTATCAAAAAATTTATAATATGTACTCCTGGCTACGCCTAGAACGGTACACATAGTCTTGATATCATGGTTGCTTTTATTAGAATCTATAAATTCTATTACTTTGTCTAATTTCTTGTTGCAAATATGGCCATAGCTTTTTTGGCTAAAGCCCGCCTTTGGTGTAATATTTCATTTTCCTCTTTAATTCTTGCCATTTCTTTTTTTAATTCTTTAACTTCTTTTAATGTCATAACTTCATTCTCATCTACTTTAATTTCTTTTACATCTTTAATCCAGCCGTTGATTGTTGATTTTGCAATGCCATATTCGCAGACGATGCTCTGCTAAGCTCATTCCTGACTTAAATAAGTCTACTATCATATCCTTATATTCTTGATCATATCTTCTGCCCTTTCCCATAATGGACACATCCTTTCTTAACTAAATATTATTTTACTTAGTTCGACTTAATGTGTCCACTACTTTATACTAACACCACTTAGAGGAGCTTAAGAAAACTGCACAAATAATGCCGATGGTAAATCAGATAGAAATACATCCATTAAGTGCTAAAGAAGAAATGCTTCAGTATTGTCAAAAGAATAATATACAGCTAGTAGCTTGGAGTCCTATAATGAGAGGAAGAGTATTTTCCAATGAGTTAATTATAGGCCTGTCAGAGAAATATAAGAAAACAATAGCTCAAATAATTTTAAGATGGCATGTACAAAGAGGAGTTATTCCAATACCAAAATCATCAAATAAGGAAAGAATAAAAGAAAACTTAAATATATTTGACTTTGAAATTTCCAATGAAGATATGAAAATTATCAATTCTCTTAATGAAAGTGATAGTGTATCAGTGTCAGGAGTACCAGATAATACAACATATCTTAAATACTAGTTAATCAGTGAAAACATTTATCTAAATTAGGTAGATGTTTTTTTGATGATGATAATATTACAGACTATTATATTAATATTTCATTCATTTTTTAAGATAATAGAGCATATAATAATATTTGAACTTACATTATAAGGAAAATTTGAATTAATAAATATTCATAGAAAAAAATAGTAAGTAATATGATAATAGTTAGCTATAATTTTGAAGCAATAAGGAAAGTAATAAAAATACTTAAAAATTATAAAATTTAGTATAGGCTTAATAATTTTAAAGGGGAGAAAAAGATGATCGATGTGCATGTACATTTAGAAAAAGGGCCATATACAAAGGAGTGGCTAGATGAATTTGTCAACAAGGCCATTGAAAGAAAAATTAAAGAGGTATATTTTTTAGAGCATACCTATGTTTTTAAGGAATTTTATTTTTTATATGATGAAATGAAGAATTATAATGCATATCAAAATAATTGGTATGGAAATAAAGTTAAAAAAGCACGTAGTATTAAATCATATCTTAAATTTGTAGAAGAAATGAAAAAATATAAGTTTCCAATAAAAATGAAATTTGGTCTTGAAGTATGTTATTCACCAGAGCATGAAGAACAAATAAAAGTATGGAAGGAAAGGCTTCCATTGGATTTTATGGTAGGTGCAGTTCATTTTATTGATGGATGGTCCTTTGGTGATAAAATGCAAAGATGGAAATGTGAAGATTATGATATGAATAAGGTATATACACGTTACTTTGAATTGTTGACTGATTTAGCAAAATCTAAGTTGTTTGATGGATTGGCACATCCAAATGCATTGCAATGTTTTGGGGCTTTTCCACCAGGAGGATTTTATCCAATGTATGTTGAATTAGCAAAGCAGATTAATGCTAGTAATATGTATATAGAAGAAAGTAGTGGACTTGCCATTAATTATGGAAATATGCCATTAGGAATGAATTATGATATGCTAGAAGCTATGAGGAAAGAAGGTGTGGTAATTTATACAGCTTCCGATGCTCATAATCCTAGTGATTTAGGAAAGTATATCAGAGAAATGGAAAAATATATTTTGCTTCGATAAGCATTGAGTAGTTTTTTAAAATGACACTATAATTTGTGTCATTTTTTATTTTCATTAATGATAAGATAATCTTTAAATTACTATACAAAAATATGTTTAATGTATAAAATATATTTAAACAAATGAAGTGAAAAAGTTAGTAAAATACTTGAAATGAGGAGTTATAGGATGAAATTTTATTTTGCACCGCTAGAGGGTGTTACAGGATACATATATAGAAATGCATATAATAAGTTTTTTGGACAAGAAATAGATAAATATTTTACGCCTTTTATAGTACCAACAATGAATTATTGTTTTACATCAAAGGAATTAAATGATATAAAACCTGAACATAATAAAAATATGAAGGTAATTCCACAAATACTTACTAATAATGTAGAATATTTTTTAAGTACAACAGAAAAGCTAAATGAATTTGGCTATGATGAAATAAATTTAAACTTAGGATGTCCATCAGGAACTGTGGTTTCTAAGTTTAAGGGGTCAGGATTTTTAGCAAAAAGAGAAGAATTAGATATGTTTTTAGAAGAGATATTTTCAAGAGCAAATTGCAAAATATCGTTAAAAACAAGAATAGGTAAAGATTCACCAAATGAATTTTATGAGCTTATTAAAATATTTAATAAGTATCCGTTAGAAGAGCTAATAATTCATCCAAGAATAAGACAAGACTTTTATAAAAATACTCCTAATATGGAGGTTTTTAAGGATGCAATAAAATTAAGCAAGAACCCTTTAGTTTATAATGGTGATATTTTTTCAGTGGAAGATTTTAAGAAATTTAAGTCTGAATGTCCAAGTATTGATACAGTTATGCTAGGAAGAGGACTTATGGCTAATCCAGGACTTATAGGAGAAATAAAAGAAAAATCTATAGTACATAAGGATACTCTAAGAGCTTTTCATGATGAAATATATGCTAGATACAAAGAAGTTCTTTCTGGTGATAAAAATGCTTTATATAAAATGAAAGAGTTTTGGTTTTATATGATTCATAGCTTTGAAGACAGTGAAAAGTATGCTAAGCGTATAAGAAAGTCTAAAAGTGCGGCAGAATATGAAGGGATAATAGTGAGCCTATTTAATGAACTTGATATTGCAGGAGATAATGAAAGAGGATTTTCTCTAATAAAATAATTGAATTATATATAGCAAATATTAAATGATAAAAGAAGAAGGAAAGGTGAGAGCTATGAAAAGAGGAATTGGGGCATACATATCAGCAATATTAATTATATTAAATGGAGTTATATGTATTGTTAATCATCAGCAAATTTATAAATGGATTCCAAGCCTTTGTGGAGCTATATTATTGATAAAAGGAATAATAATGCTCATAGAAGGTATAAGAGCAAAGGATTATGCCACTTTAGAAGGAAAAAAATTTGAAAGGGCAATAGTTATTATTGCTATAGGTATAGGAATAATTATAAGACAAAGTGATGCATTATTTATTGTTGGTGTATTTTGGGGATTAGAAGGCTTAAATAAGGCAACTAATTATTTAAACGAAGGATTATACTATTTTACTAGGAAAGAAAAGTTTATTTTTCCAATGAGTAAAGCTATAATTGAATTTGTTTTATCTAGTATATTAATATTTGATCCATTTTCTAAGATAGCAGAACATATATTGATATTAGGTTTAGAACTGGTATTAGAAGGAGTATCTGAATTTGTAAATATTTATAAAGGAAAAGAAGAACTGTTAGCATAATATTTATTGAAAAGAAGCTTCCGTGGAAAGGAAGCTTCTTTTCAATATTTAAATAGAGTTTTGTTTTCTAAAGAATATATATAAAATTATTACTAATTTTCCTTTTTACCAAAAACTTTTTCTTGAAGAGCTTTACCAGTTGGTGTAATAGCACATCCACCTAAAGCAGTTTCTCTTAATTCTTCAGGTAAGCCTGTACCAACTTTGTACATAGCAGCAACAGCATCATCAAAAGGTATCTTTGAATCAACACCTGCCATAACCATATCAGCAGTACATAAAGCATTTATTGCACCAGAGACATTTCTCTTTGCACAAGGTATTTCAACAAGACCTGCAACAGGGTCACAAACTAATCCTAATACATTTTTAAAGATGATAGCAGCGGCATCTAAACTCATCTTTGGTGTTCCACCCATAAGTTCAACTACAGCACCTGAAGCCATAGCAGCAGCAGAACCACATTCAGCTTGACATCCACCTTCAGCACCTGAGAATGTAGCGTTCATTCCGATAATCATTCCAATGGCAGAAGCGGCAAATAAACCTTGAATTAATTCATCATCAGTTTTGTTTAATAAGTGCCCAGTTGTTAGAATTACTGCAGGAAGAATCCCACAAGATCCAGCTGTTGGACAAGCAACTATTTTACCCATAGCACCATTTACTTCTGAAGAAGAAATAGCCATAGCCATAGCCATAACAATTCCGTTACCCATTAATGAGTTTCCAGTATTGCAGTATTGTTGAAGACGGTAAGCATCTCCCCCTATAAGCCCGCTTAAAGAGTAAACCTTCTTTTCTCTACCAGCAGTAGCTGATTCTTTCATTGCATCAAGAGTTATTTTCATTTGAGCAAAAAGATCTTCACGAGAAACATTTTTAAGTTCCATTTCTTGACGAATAGCATATTCACTTAATGAAATTTGTTCAGCAGCACAGATTTCTAAAAGTTCTTTACCTGATCTAGCAATTTTCATTATTAATTACCTCCTAAAGAATTTATTAAAATAACACGGTTTACACCTTCAACTGCTTTGATTGCAGCTATTAATTCTTCTGATACATTGTTATCTACTTCGAAAGTCATTGTAGCATCTTTACCTTTTTGACTTCTTACAAGAGTCATATGAGCTATGTTAATATCGTTATCGTAGAATAATGTTGAAACTTTTGATACAGTACCAGGAATATCATCGTGGCATGTGATGATTGTTGGATATTCTCCAGTTATTTTAACTTTATTTCCGTTTATTTCGTATATTTCAACTAGTCCACCACCGATAGATGAGCCAAGCACTTCCCAATTAATATCATCACAATCTGTCATAAGGATTTTTACTGTATTAGGATGAACTTGTCCTAAATCTGCTGGTAAGAAGTGTACTTCTAATCCTTCTTTCTCAGCAATTAAAAGAGCATCTCTTAATCTTTCATCATCAGGCATCATTCCTAAGATACCAGCAACTAATGCACGGTCTGTCCCATGTCCTTTATAAGTTTCTTTAAAAGAACCATGAAGTAAGAATGTTACATCTTTAATAGGTTTGTTAACAATAGTTCTTGCTATTTTACCTAATCTAGCAGCACCAGCTGTATGTGAAGATGATGGACCAATCATAATTGGGCCTAAAACGTCAAATATTCCAATGTTAGCCATAGTGTTTATCCTTTCTTGTGTAAAAATTTAATATCTATTATAAATAAAAATCTAATCTTTAGAATTTTCTAAACTTGAAATTGTTTTGCTTGTTAATTATACGATAATCGACAAAACATGTAAAATGTTTTAAATT
>JALERT010000049.1 GCA_022764445.1 Lachnospiraceae bacterium
AAATCCTTTGTATTAGATGTAATGATATATTTCATATGATTATTTCTTGCGGTCACATATTGAACACAATCTTCAAAATCTCTCCATCTTTTATCGAAAGCTTCTTTAATATCTGTATCGCTTACTGAAAGAACAGAAACCAGCATAAAAATATGTTCCATTGCCTGATAAGTCATTTCTTTGTTGTGAAGATTCTTCTTCAAAATATAAAATAAATCTGTTGCTTGTGATGCTGATATGTATGCATTAGCACATAGGTCTTCTATTTTTTTGAAAAACCGCACTGATTCAGTGTATCTATCTCTTTTTAGCATAATATCCAACAAAACATTGGTATCAATCATTAATTCCATATTTTTCAGCAATCCTTTCGTCTTTATAGTCTTCTAGAGTTTTTCCTTGGTCTGGTATAATTCCGATAAGTGAATCCAAAATATCATCTACTGATTTTGCCCTTTTTTCTTTTTCGGATTGTTTTTTTAAAAAAGACACATAGGAATATACAATCTCTATTTGCTTCTCTGGCATATCATTTAATATGGAAATTGTTTTCTCTAAAGTTGACATACTTTTCATCTCCTTCCACAATCTTTCATACCCTGCTAATTAAAAATGCCAACATTGAGTCTTAAGCAAAGTGCGAAGATGCTCTGAATATTTCTTCCTTATTCTTTGTTTCTTTTATTTTATTATACATGGAAATGAATCATGCGACAAGATGGCTGCTAGTACAACCGTTTCTTAATAACAGGACTTTTTGCGCTGAATATTTATATGAGAGTACTACTCAAAAAACTTAGGCGTAGCGGGCTACGCTGAGGCTTTTTAAGCAGTGCTATCATGAAAATAGGCAAGCAATAAAGTCTGGTTAATTAAAAACAGTTGTACTAGTATCCATAAAAAAACAACCAAGTAGCCCTTCAGTAACAATATTACTCTCTCATATTTTATGTATTATACGACAAAAAAATATTTCTTATGTTAATTTAATGGTGATTTAATATTAAAATTTTGCCCAAAATCAGGGTGTTTTACTTATTGCAAATTTGAGTAACACCCCGCCATTTTTTCTCTTGCAAAAAAAGTACTGTACAAACTACATCAATATGTGTTAATATAATGAACTGTAGCATTGTATATATGAATAAACCATTTATTTCTAATTAAAGAATTATAGATTCATATATGAATGCGTAAATAGTAGCGAGGGCGTAGTGGAAGAGGCTGTCATGTCATAATGTAAATAACATGCATTGTGCGTGATTTTTATCACAAGGAGATATCTATCGAAGATGGGGAGAATCCTTAGGAATGGCATAATCTTACTGCTAAGCATATGTGCAGTCAGTTGCTGCATCATGTACAGGAGGAGCTTATATAAATTTATAATAGCAATTAATATCCTGTGCCCGTATAGTGATTTGTGACAAAGAGTGTCACGCAGTAATAGGAGGTATATTACAATGAATTTATCAGAATTAAGACCAGCAGAAGGTTCAAAGCAGAGCGACAACTTCAGAAGAGGTCGTGGTCATGGTTCAGGAAACGGAAAGACAGCAGGTAAGGGACATAAAGGTCAGAAGGCTCGTTCAGGAGCTCCACGTCCTGGTTTTGAAGGTGGTCAGATGCCACTCTACAGACGTATTCCTAAGAGAGGTTTCACAAACATCAACTCTAAGGAAATCGTTGCAATCAACGTAGACAAGTTAGAGAAATTCAATGATGGTGATGTAGTAACAGTTGCAGCATTACTTGAAAAAGGTATCATAAGCAATCCAAAGGACGGAGTTAAGATACTTGGAAATGGAGAGTTAACTAAGAAGCTCACAGTTCAGGTTAATGCATTTAGTAAGAGTGCAGCTGAAAAGATTGAAGCTCTTGGTGGAAAAGCTGAGGTGATCTAAGGATGTTTGAAACAGTCCGCAATGCATTTAAAATAAAAGATTTAAGAAATAAGATATTCTATACTTTAATTGCATTAGTAATTGTTAGAATTGGTTCACAGCTTCCTGTACCGGGAGTTGATGCGTCATTTATTTCAGAGTGGTTTAACAATCAGAATTCTCTTGATTTTATTAATCAGCTGACAGGTGGTTCATTGGAGACAATGTCAATCTTTGCGCTTAACATTACTCCATACATTACGGCTTCTATTATTATACAGCTTCTTACTATCGCAATTCCTAAACTCGAGGAATTACAGAAAGATGGTGAAGAAGGAAGAAAGAAGCTTGCAGAGTATACAAGATATGTAACTATAGCACTTTCCGTAATTGAAAGTGCTGCTATGGCTATCGGATTTGGTAGAAGCGGATACCTTACAGAAGGTGTTACATTTACATCAGTATCTGTTATCATTGTTTCACTTACAGCAGGTTCAGCTTATCTTATGTGGTTGGGTGAGCAGATTACAGATAAGGGTGTAGGTAATGGTATCTCTATCATACTTCTTTACAACATAGTATCAAGAATGCCTTCTGATATGGCTTCATTATATGAGAAGTTTGTATCAGGTGCCAACAATGCAACAAACGGATTAATAGGTGCTGTTGTAATTTTAGCTGTACTTATTGGAATGGTTGTATTTATCGTAATTCTTTCTGATGGTGAAAGAAGAATTAATGTACAGTATTCTAAGAAGACACAGGGAAGAAAGCTTGTAGGTGGACAGTCATCACATATTCCACTTAAGGTTAATACAGCAGGTGTTATCCCTGTAATCTTTGCAGGATCATTATTCTCAATGCCTATAGTAGTTGCAGGGTTTGCAGGTATTCAGCCGGCATCAGGTGCAGGCGCATCACTTGGTCAGAAGATACTTAAAGTATTAAATCAGAACTCATGGTGTAACTTTGACAGCTTTGGTGAATTTAAGTACACACTTGGTCTGGTGGTATATATTGTATTACTTATATTCTTTGCTTACTTCTATACATCGATTACATTTAATCCAAATGAAATCTCAATCAATATGAAGAAGCAGGGTGGATTTATACCGGGTATACGTCCGGGTAAACCAACTACTGATTATCTTACAAAGGTACTTAACAACATAATATTTATCGGTGCTGTTGGTTTATCATTTGTTGCAATTGTACCTATATTCTTCTCAGGTGCATTCGGTGCTGATGTATCATTTGGTGGTACATCACTTATCATCATCGTTGGTGTTGTACTTGAGACATTAAAACAGATTGAATCACAGATGTTAGTAAGACATTATAGAGGATTTATCAGCGATTAAAAAAATAAACAGTTGAAAGTTGGACGCTTTTAAGTTATTATTAACTATAAGCGTCCGATTTTTACTTTATAGGGATGATTTAACGCAAGCTGAAAGGAGAATTTTTTTCATGAAGATTATTATGTTAGGTGCACCTGGTGCAGGAAAAGGAACACATGCAAAGCAGATCGTTGAGAAGTATGGTATACCGGCTATATCAACAGGAGATATATTTCGTGCCAATATAAAGGCAGGAACAGAGCTTGGTAAGAAGGCGAAGAGTTACATGGATGCAGGTAACTTAGTACCTGATGATCTTGTATGTGATCTTGTTGTTGACCGTCTTTCTCAGGATGATTGTAAGAATGGTTACATTTTAGATGGTTTCCCAAGAACAATTCCACAGGCAGAGGCACTTACAGAAGCTCTTAAAAAGAACGGAGATGCTATTGACTTTGCTTTAGAGATTAATCTCGAAGATGAAGCAATTATAAATAGAATGTCAGGAAGAAGAGTATGTAAAAGCTGTGGTGCAACATATCATGTAACAAATATTCCTCCAAAGAAAGAAGGAGTATGTGATGAATGCGGAGGAGAACTTATTCTTCGTGATGATGATGCTCCTGAGACAGTTAAGAAGAGACTTGAGGTATATCATGAGCAGACAGCTCCACTTATTGATTATTATAAGAATCAGGGTATCCTCAGAGTTATAGATGGCAAGCTTGGTCTTGTAAAGGGCTTTGAAGAAATATGCAGAGTACTTGAAGGAAAGTAAAGTTACTGCCAGCATTAGAATATAACCCGGAATGCATTAAC
Organism: Lachnospiraceae bacterium; assembly: GCA_022764445.1. GTDB lineage: Bacteria > Bacillota > Clostridia > Lachnospirales > Lachnospiraceae > Butyribacter. Next base: position 4,043 of record JALERT010000049.1, read on the forward strand.
AGCTACACCGGGTTATTAGCTTGTATAAGAGATTGTTATAGTTCGCACCTGACATTTTATATATCAATAAAGTATAATATAACAGGCAAGCTTGAATATTATATTTTATTGATATAGTGTGAACTGTAACTAAGAAAATAAATTATAAGTATATGACTAAATTTAATATAAATGAAAAGAGGCATCATTATGTCAGTAACAATTAAGTCAGAGCATGAGATTGAATTAATGCGTGAAGCAGGAAGAATACTTGCTATAGTTCATGAAGAAATGGGGAAGATAATTCGTCCCGGTATAAGTACACTTGATATCAACAGAAAGGGCGAAGAAGTAATAAGAAGTTTTGGATGCATACCTTCATTTCTTAACTATAACGGATATCCTGCATCTGTATGTGTATCGGTTAATGATGAAGTAGTTCATGGTATACCGAGAAAAGACAGAATCCTTCAGGAAGGCGATATAGTAAGTCTTGATGCGGGAGTAATCTACAAAGGATATCATTCGGATGCTGCAAGAACTCATGCAGTCGGACAGATTGATGAAGAAGATGAGAAACTTATAGAAGTTACAAGGCAGAGCTTCTTTGAAGGAGTGAAGATGGCAAAGGCCGGTAATCATCTTTTCGACATATCTAAAGCAATCCAGGATTATGCAGAGAGCTTCGGATTTTCTGTAGTAAGGGAAATGGTTGGTCATGGAATAGGAAGCAAACTTCATGAAGAGCCACAGATTCCTAACTTTAAGCCAATAGGAAGAGGAATGAAGCTTCGTCCTGGAATGACACTTGCGATAGAGCCGATGATTAACAAAGGCAAAAAAGAGATATGGATACTTGATGATGACTGGACATGTGTAACACGTGATTCACAATATTCAGCACATTATGAGAATACAGTCCTTATTACAGAAGGCGAACCGGAGATTTTGTCACTTGCTGATAAGGATAATCCATTTAAGCAGCAGTAAATAATGATATAACGTAATGATACGTTAGGTGAAAAAAGTAAAATAGAAGGTTTGCAGAATTAAGTCAAAATGGAGGGTGAAATTTATGTCTAAAGAAGATGTCATTGAAATTGAAGGTGTTGTAGTAGAAAAATTACCAAATGCAATGTTCAAGGTAGAGCTTGAAAATGGTCATCAGGTTCTTGCTCATATCAGCGGCAAGCTTAGAAAGAACTTTATTCGTATATTACCTGGTGATAAAGTAACTATGGAGATGTCACCATATGATCTTACCAAAGGCCGTATTACATGGAGAGATAAATAATAGTATAATAGGAAAGAAAACAGTTCAGCCTTCCATTCCCTACATTCATAAAACCTGACAGCATTTTTTGTATAAAAAAATAGTACATTTATTGATGCTGTCAGTCGCTGCGTTGCAGCTTTTGTTTTATTCATTACGTGAATGAAAGGCAGGGCTGTTTTTTTTTCGAAAAAAGTGCTTGCAAAGATTTCAAATTTATGGTAGACTAGCAAATGGACTTTATGAAAGGAGGTTATTGCTGTGAAAGTTAGATCTTCAGTAAAACCAATTTGCGAAAAATGTAAGGTCATCAAGAGAAAGGGAAGAATCAGAGTAATCTGTGAAAACCCTAGACACAAACAGAGACAGGGCTAATAGTAAACGGAAGCCAAAGCATGAAGATACTTTGGCATTTCTGTTCTTATAATAGAACTTGCTTTCTGTTCGTTATAGTACTTATTAAGTACTGTGATATTGTAGGCGGACTGATTACCCGTTTCAGCGAAGGATTCGTCATTAACGATTAATCGTATGTCCGGAGCTGGTCTTATCAACGGCAGATTGATGACTGCGGCGTAGACCGGTTGCCAATTCGCAGGCGGCCCGACATTTATTTACCATAGTGGTAGTAGAAAAGAATCGTCTATGCAATAAGATTACAATTTAAAGCGGCTGGCAGTTTAATACTGCAAATCATTTTAACTAAACAATCTAGAAAATTATGGAGGTGTAAAGTACACATGGCACGTATTAGTGGTGTAGATTTACCAAGAGAGAAACGTGTTGAGATCGGACTTACTTATATCTATGGTATCGGTAGAGTTAGTTCCAACCGTATTTTAGCAGAAGCTAAAGTTAATCCTGACACACGTGTAAAGGATCTTACTGACGAAGAAGTAGCACGTATTCGTGACGTCATCGATGCTTCTCAGACTGTAGAAGGTGATCTTCGTAGAGAAGTTGCTATGAATATCAAGAGACTTCAGGAAATTGGATGCTACAGAGGTATCCGTCATAGAAAAGGTCTTCCTGTTCGTGGACAGAAGACAAAGACAAATGCTAGAACTCGTAAGGGTCCAAAGCGTACTGTCGCTAATAAGAAGAAATAATTAAAGAATATTGATGTACAAATCTAATTAGGAGGGTTTGACAATGGCTAAACAGGTAGCAAAAAAGGCAAGCAAGAAACGTGTCAAGAAGAATGTCGGACATGGACAGGCACATATTCAGTCTTCCTTTAATAATACAATCGTTACGCTTACAGATTCTGAAGGAAATGCAATTTCCTGGGCAAGCGCAGGTGGATTAGGATTCAGAGGATCTAAGAAGTCTACACCATATGCAGCACAGATGGCTGCAGAGACAGCAGCAAATGCTGCAAAACCTCATGGTTTAACTTCTGTTGATGTTATGGTAAAAGGACCTGGTTCAGGTCGTGAGGCAGCAATCCGTGCATTACAGGCATGCGGTATTGATGTAACAAGTATCAGAGACGTGACTCCTGTACCACACAACGGATGCAGACCACCAAAGCGTCGTCGTGTTTAATTTGGACGAACAATACAGAGCGATTAAAGATAATGTAATGATTTGATATTATAGGAGGAATAAACATGGCAAGAGATATGACGCCGGTACTCAAAAGATGTAGAAGTCTTGGAATAGAGCCAGCATACATGGGTCTTGATAAGAAGTCTAAGAGAACTATAAATAACAGAAGAAAAAAGAGCGAGTATGGTCTTCAGTTAACAGAAAAGCAGAAAGCAAAGTTCATCTATGGTGTATTAGAGAAGCCTTTCAGAAATAACTTTGCAAGAGCACAGAAGTTAAAGTATGGTACAACAGGTGAGAACCTTATGATTCTCCTTGAGCTCAGACTTGACAATGTAGTATACAGAATGGGTTATGGCCGTACAAGAAAAGAAGCAAGACAGATCGTTGATCATAAGCATGTTCTTGTTAATGGCAAGACAGTTAACATCCCTTCATATGAAGTAAAGCCTGGTGATGTTATCGAAATAAAGGAAAAATTCAAGGGTGCTCAGAGATATAAAGATATCCTTGAAGTAACTGATGGAAGAATCATTCCAGAGTGGCTTGAAGCTGATCATGAAAAGCTTTCAGGTGTTGTTAAAGAAATCCCAACAAGAGAACAGATTGATGTTCCTGTTAACGAAGTGCTTATCGTCGAGTTATATTCTAAATAATTTAACCCGTAAGCATGTAAGCATAACACCCAAAAGGAGGTACTTAGAGTGCTTGATTTTAAAGAACCAAATATTGAGATTGCTGAAATTTCAGAAGATAAAAGATATGGACGTTTTGTTGTAGAACCTCTCGAGAGAGGATATGGTACGACTTTGGGTAATTCTCTCAGAAGAATTATGCTTTCATCATTACCGGGTACAGCAGTCAGTCATATTAAAATTGATGGTGTGGTTCATGAGTTTGCTTCAATTCCAGGAGTTAAGGAAGATGTAACAGAGATCATTATGAATATTAAGAGCCTTGCTATCAAGAATAACAGCGAATTTGACGAAGTTAAGACTGCATATATCGAGGCTTCTGGCGAAGGAGTTGTTACAGCTGCAGATATTCAGGTGGATCAGGATATCGAGATTATGAATCCGGATCAGGTAATAGCTACTTTAAGTGGTGGTCCTGATTGTAAGCTTTATATCGAGATGACAATTGTTAATGGACGTGGATATGTAAGTTCAGATAAGAATAAGAGAGATGATTTACCTATCAACGTAATTGCAATTGATTCGATCTTTACACCGGTAGAGAGAGTTAACATCAAGATAGAGAATACTCGTGTAGGTCAGATTACTGATTACGATAAGTTGACATTAGAAGTATATACAAATGGAACAATCGAACCATGTGAGGCTGTAAGTCTTGCAGCAAAGGTTCAGAGTGTACATTTGAAATCCTTTATTAATCTTTCAGAGAAGACTTCAAACATACAGGTAATGGCTGAAAAGCCTGATGATGGTAAAGATAAAGCTTTAGAGATGAATATTGATGAACTTGAGCTTTCAGTTCGTTCATACAATTGTCTTAAGAGAGCCGGTATTAATACAGTTGAAGAGTTGTGTAACCGTACACCGGAAGATATGATGAAGGTAAGAAACCTTGGACGTAAGTCTTTAGAAGAAGTATTAGCTAAGTTGAAGGAATTAGGTCTTTCCTTGAATATAGGCGACGATAATTAGGAGGTAAGCAAATGGCAGGCTATAGAAAACTTGGAAGAACTTCCAGCCAGAGAAAAGCTTTGCTTCGTAATCAGGTAACAGATTTGTTATACAATGGCAAGATTGTTACAACTGAAGCGAAAGCAAAAGAAATTCGTAAAATTGCAGAAGGTATCATTGCATTAGGTATCAAAGAGTGCAATAACTACGATACAATTAAAGTAACTGCTAAAGTTGCTCGTAAAGATAAAGACGGCAAGAGAGTTAAAGAAGTCGTTGATGGCAAGAAAGTAACTGTTTATGATGAAGTTGAAAAGGAAATCAAGAAAGATCAGCCTTCAAGACTTCATGCAAGAAGACAGATGCAGAAAGTGCTTTTCAAAGTAACTGAAACACCTTCAGGTGTACAGGGACGCAGAAGAGATACAAAGACTGTAGACGTTGTATCTAAGGTTCTCGATGAGATCGGACCAAAGTATGCTGAAAGCAATCACAACGGTGGATACACACGTATCGTTAAAATTGGTCAGCGTAAGGGCGATGCAGCTATGGAAGTACTTATTGAGCTTGTATAAGAATTATGACTATATATTATTGGACTATCACATTCGTGTGGTAGTCCTTTTTTGAATTTATAGGAAAGAACGTTATATAGAGTAAAAAATGATCCGAGAGGATGTATACAGATGTCTAAAGTAGACATGTTCACTTTATTTTAGTAATATATAAAAGGTTGAAAAGGAGGGCATATGAAATCATTTATAGAAGCAAATGAGCTTGTACATGAATACTCACGCAGGGATGAGGATGGAAATGTAATAGATATTAAACGTGCTCTTGATGGTGTGGATATCAGGGTGAAAAAGGGAGATTTTGTGGCAGTGCTTGGTGCCAATGGTTCGGGTAAATCAACATTTGCAAAGCATATCAATGCACTTCTCGCTCCTACAGAGGGAACTTTATATGTGGACGGGATGGATACGTCAGATCATGACAATGATATAAAAATACGTCAGACAGCGGGAATGGTTTTTCAGAATCCAGATAATCAGATTATTTCCAATATTGTTGAAGAAGATGTTGGGTTCGGTCCTGAAAATATGGGTGTTCCGACTGATGAAATATGGGAACGTGTTGAGAAGAGTCTTAAAAGTGTGGGAATGTATGAGTACCGTAAGGACTCACCAAATCATTTATCGGGTGGTCAGAAACAGAGAATAGCCATAGCCGGTATAATGGCTATGAAACCCAAATGCATAGTTTTAGATGAGCCAACAGCGATGCTTGATCCTATAGGAAGAAAAGCTGTTATAAATACGGTGATGGAGCTTAATAAAAAAGAGAATATTACAGTTATCCTTATAACACATTATATGGAAGAGGTTATAGGAGCTGATTATGTATATGTAATGTCTGATGGTAAAGTAAAGATGGAGGGGGAGCCACGACAGATATTTGCAAGAAGTGAAGAACTTGAGGAATGTCGTCTTACAATACCTGAGGTTACAAAGATAGCATTAAAACTTAATAAACTTGGTGTGAAAATTCCAAAGGATGTTTTAAGTGTGGAAGAATTAACTGAAGCTGTAGTAAGGCTTTGCAAAGGTAAAAACATAGCAGGTTTATAGTTAATGTGTGCAAAATTTGCACAGTATTGTATATAAAATTGATGTACGAAAAGTAGTACAGGAATGAGGTAGAAATGTCCATAGAATTAAAGAATGTTAATTATATATATGGTGTTGGAAGCGGGCAGGAGAAGCAGGCATTAAAAAATATCAATCTAAAGATAGGTGACGGTGAATTTATAGGGCTTGTAGGTCACACCGGTTCAGGAAAGTCGACGCTTACGCAGCTTCTTAATGGACTTGAACGTGCGTCAAGTGGCGAGATATATTATAATGGTCAGAATATATATGAAAAAAACTTTAATATGAGGGAACTAAGAGGTAAAGTCGGTCTTGTATTTCAGTATCCTGAACACCAGCTTTTTGAAACTTCCGTTATCGCAGATGTTCAGTTTGGACCAAAGAATCTGGGGCTGGATAATCTCGAAGTTGAGTTAAGATCATATGAAGCGCTCAAACTTGTTGGTATTGGTGAGGAACTTATTGATACGTCGCCTTTTGCCCTTTCAGGTGGTCAGAAAAGACGTGTAGCAATAGCGGGCGTGCTTGCGATGCAGCCAGAGGTGCTTGTCCTTGATGAACCAATGGCAGGTCTTGATCCAGCAGGAAGGGATGAGATATTATCACTTTTAAAGGACCTTCATCAGAAAAAAAATATTACAATAATCCTTGTATCGCACAGTATGGACGATATAGCAGAATACGCAGACAGGGTACTTGTAATGAATCATGGTGAACTTGTGCTTGATGGAAAGCCACGCGATATATTTCAATATCAGGATGAGCTTGAAAAGATCGGACTTGGTGTACCACAGGCTTCGGGAGTGATACACAGTCTTAGAAAAGCAGGGATACATATTGATAAAGAATGTATTACTGCTGAGGAAGCTGCACAGGCGATTGCATCAGTGCTTTTGGAAAAGATGTAATTTGCAGGATTGTAATGTGCATGAAAATGCAATAAAAAGTAACAGTAAAGATTTCATTAATGTTGTGAGAAGACTAAAATATAGGGAAATTTTTTATGATTTACATGAATGAACTGTTACGATAAAAATACACATTGTTATAATATATTAGAATGTGGGAATGGAGAAAAAAATGATTCGAGATATAACGATAGGTCAGTACTATGCAACAGAATCTGCTATTCACAAGTTAGATCCAAGAGTCAAAGTAATAGCAACATTTGCATATATAATATCACTTTTTTGCTTCAGCAAATTTAGTGGTTATATTGTAGCTGCCCTGTTTTTTGGAGTGATGGTCATACTTTCGAAAGTACCATTTAAGTTCATTGTAAGAGGTTTAAAACCGATAATTTTTATGCTTGTATTTACGGCAGCACTTAATCTTTTCTGGAGTCAGGGAGAGACAAAACTTATAAGTATCGGAATATTTACGATAACACTTGAAGGTGTGAAAAAAGCTGCTTATATGGCAATAAGACTTATACTGCTTATCATAGGTTCGTCACTAATGACTCTTACCACGACGCCAAATCAGCTGACAGATGCAATTGAAAAAATACTTCATCCTTTAAATAAGATACATGTTCCGGTGCATGAAGTAGCTATGATGATGTCTATAGCACTCAGATTTATTCCAATTCTTATCGAGGAGACAGACAAGATAATGAAGGCACAGATGGCAAGAGGAGCTGACTTTGAATCGGGCAATATATTTCACCGTATAAAAAATATGCTTCCGATTATTATTCCATTATTTATATCAGCTTCAAGAAGGGCTAATGACCTTGCCCTTGCCATGGACGCAAGATGTTATCATGGTGGTGATGGCAGGACAAAGATGAAGCCGCTTAAATATAAAAGAGTAGATTTTATTGCATATGTGGTGGTTATTACTTATCTGGTAATTCAGCAGGTAGTTGTGAGAATACTGCCGTTTTGATGAGATAAAGGAAGATTGAAATGTTACGATAGATTTGGCTGTCATCATAAGGGAAAGTTACAGGAAGGATTCCTTGTACTAGTATAAGTGAGGAGGATAAATGAAAAGAGTTAGATTGACAGTAGCGTATGATGGAACTAATTATCATGGTTGGCAGCTGCAGCCACGCGAAATAACGGTAGAAGAGGTACTAAATAATGCATTGTCTGAATTAACGGGCGAAGATATACAGGTTATCGGAGCGAGCAGAACTGATGCAGGAGTTCATGCACTGGGCAATGTTGCTGTATTTGATACGGAGTCAAGGATTCCCGGTGAGAAGTTTTCATATGCCCTTAATCAGCGCCTTCCCGAAGATGTAATAATACAGAAGTCGGAGGAAGTAGAGGATGATTTTCATCCAAGATACTGTGACTGTCGAAAAACGTATGAATACACAATATTGAATAGGGATTTTCCGCTTCCGGAGTATCGTAACACTGCTCATTTTTGTTATGGAAATCTTGATATTGATGCTATGAATGAAGCATGTAAGGCTTTTATAGGAGAACATGACTTTGCAGCTTTTTGTTCTGCTGGAGCACAGGTTAAGACAACTGTAAGAACAATATACAGTCTTACAGTTACAGAAGAAAAGCTTCGTTCAGGCAGACTTGTCCGAATAATCGTACAAGGCAATGGTTTCCTATATAATATGGTGCGTATCATAGCAGGGACACTTATTGAAGTGGGGCGTGGTATGAAAAAAGCAGATGATATATCTGATATAATATCCTCTGCTGACAGAAGTAATGCGGGACCTACTGCTCCGGCAAAAGGATTGAAACTTGTAGAGATTAGATATGAGGAATAAAAGATAATATAAAAAATAAAGACCACTTATGATTTTAACCGTGAGTGGTCTTTATTGTTATCACAAGGAGTAACCTATCTAAGATGGCAAAGTTCCTTGTGATTGTTAAGATGTGTGTCTGGCTGAATTTATTCACGTATAGCAAGCTGCCAGAATGCAACTGCA
>JALERT010000050.1 GCA_022764445.1 Lachnospiraceae bacterium
GTTTTATTCATTACGTGAATGAAAGGCTATTCTACCATATAAATGATAGATAGTATACCGAGCAAGCTCGAATACTATCTATTATTTATATGGCTGAACTGTTAACATTTTCTTCATATTTTAATAATTGCATGTTCACAACTGATAAATATAATAAAAATATCAAATGAAACAAGACATTTGGTTAGTGCTTAAATTTTTTTTCATACCTTCTCCTTAAGAATCGCTTAGCAGCGATTCTTTTTTTGATGATTAATATTCATTCTGAGGACAAATCTGTGTAACATCCGATCACCTTTGAGTTTATTCTTTACCATGCTGTTCCAATAGTCTGGCGTTTTTTATGTGTACAAAAATTGTATTTTAGCAGTAAATCCGATATACTAGTGATAAAGTATGCGAGGTTATTTAGGTGATAACTTTACAGATGGGATTGTGTACGTCTGTACGGGAGGTGTAGTTTTATGGCAAAAACAGTAGCAATAGGAATACAGAGTTTTGCAGAAATTATTGAAGGGAACTATTTTTATATAGATAAGACAGATTTTATAAAAGAATGGTGGGAGAGTGGAGACAGTGTAACACTTATCACTCGTCCCAGAAGATTCGGTAAGACCTTGAATATGAGTATGCTTGAGCAGTTCTTTTCACTAGACTACGCAGACAGGGGAGATTTATTTGAGGGACTTTCTATATGGCAGGAAGAGAAGTACAGAGAACTTCAGGGAACATATCCGGTGATAAGCCTATCATTTGCCAATATCAAGGAAGTTGATTATGAATCAGCGAGATATCAGATATGTCAAATGATTGCGGATGTGTATAATAAAAATGATTTTCTTTTAGAGAGTGATGTACTTAATGATGCAGATAAAAATTATTTTAGGTCTGTTACAGCAGAAATGTCGTCAGTAGTCGCAACTATGGCGATACACAAACTGTCTCATTTTTTGTACAGATATTATGGCAAAAAAGTAATCATCCTTCTCGATGAGTATGACACACCGATGCAGGAAGCATATGTAAAAGGATTCTGGGATGAACTTGTAGCGTTTACAAGAAGTCTTTTTAACTCTACATTTAAGACAAATCCTTATCTTGCAAGGGCAGTTATGACGGGTATCACAAGGGTAAGTAAGGAGTCGATTTTTTCGGATCTCAATAATTTAAAGGTTGTTACAACTACTTCCAATGAATATGCCACAGCTTTTGGATTTACGGAAGAAGAGGTATTTAATGCTCTAGATGATAATGGATATGGTGATAAGAAGGAAGTTGTAAAGAAATGGTATGATGGTTTTACATTTGGAAGTAAAACCGATATATATAATCCATGGTCAATTCTAAATTTCCTAGATACAGGAAAGATAGGCACATACTGGGCGAACAGTAGCAGTAACAGCCTCGTTGGGAAGCTTATAAGAGAAGGGGATAAAAGGATAAAGATTAACTTTGAAAGTCTTCTTCATGGAGAAATCATACGCTGCTCACTTGATGAACAGATAGTATACAACCAGCTTGGAAAAAGAGAAGGTGCTATCTGGAGTCTTCTTCTTGCAAGCGGTTATCTGAAAGTTATTAAAAGTGAAGAGAAGTGTATAGCCGGAAAGAAAGTAATGTATGACCTGACACTTACCAACTTAGAAGTAGAGGATATGTTTTACGATATGGTAAGCGGATGGTTTGAGGAAACGGGTGGAGACTATAATGATTTTGTGGAAGCATTGCTAATTGATAATCTTGATGCAATGAATGAATATATGGAGCTTGTAACAGAAGATATATTCAGCAGTTTTGATACGGGAACACGACCATCAAGAAAACAGCCTGAGCGTTTTTATCATGGCTTTGTGTTAGGACTTATAGTAGATCTGAAAGACAGATATGATATTACGTCAAACAGGGAAAGTGGTTTTGGCAGGTATGATGTAATGTTAGAACCAAAGAACAAGGAAGATGATGCGATAATTATAGAGTTTAAGGTCTTTAATTCCAAAAAAGAAAAATCTCTTGAAGATACAGTAAAGTCTGCTCTTGACCAGATAGAAGAAAAAGACTATGCAGCAGGTCTTATCGCAAAGGGATTCAAGGAGGAGAATATACGAAAGTATGGCTTTGCTTTTGAGGGAAAGAAAGTATTGATTGGATAGAATGTTACAGTTCATACCTAACATTTCCTTCATTCATAAAATCTGCCGGCATTTGTTTTATTCATTAAGGAAATGTCAGGATATTCCATTGATATAACGGATATAATTTTATGTATATTTTACAATCCATTGATAAAATAAAAAAAACGTGTATAATTATAACTTGTCTAAAGATACATTGGAGGAAAAAATTATGTACAATTTACTAAACGGTCTTTTAAGTCCGAATCAGATAGCAGTTATCGGAATACTTGTGGCATTCTTACTTACTTTTATCTGTCTTAAATTCCCATTTCCATTTTTACCTGTAGATCAGGGAAGGGACTTTGCAGTAAACGGAGCGTTATCAAAAGGAAAGACAAGAGGTGTCGGTCTTACATTTGTTCTTGCATTTATAATATGTTCACTTTTATTTATGCCAGTGGACAAAGAGTATGTGATCTATTGTATATTACTTACAGCTATGATGCTTAGCGGATATCTCGATGATGCATCAAAGAATCCATGGAATGAGTATAAAAAGGGTGCGATTGACCTTGCACTTGCAATTATGACGATGTGGACATTCCTAAACTTTAACTCCTCAGTTGTTTATTTTGGAAGTCTTACCATTGATATGCCAAAGCCTGTTTACTTTATACTCGGTATAATTCTTCTGTGGGTTTCAGTCAATGTTACGAACTGTACAGATGGTGTAGATGGTCTTTGTGGAAGCCTTAGCTGCGTGGTAATAGCATCATTTACCATTATATTTGCAAAGCAGCTTGGAAAGTATGCTATAGCTGATTTTATATTTATAGCAGTTCTTCTTGCATACCTTTACTTTAATTCCAAACCAAGCAGCATGCTTATGGGCGATGCCGGTTCAAGGGCATTGGGCTTTTACATAGCTGTAATCTCAATGAAGACAGGTCATCCTTTTATCTACGTCATTCTTGCAATAGTTATGATATTTGACGGAGGACTTGGTCTTATAAAGGTATCGCTTAAAAGATTCCTTAAGATATCAATTCTTGTCAATACAAGGACACCTCTCCATGACCATGCACGTAAGAATAAAGACTGGTCAGATACACAGGTCGTATTTAGATTTGTTATAATTCAGATTGTATTCGCGATTATCGGATACCTTATAGTGTGTTAATTGTAATATAAAAACCATTACCTGAATATTTCAAGGTAATGGTTTTTTAGTTTATGGTAAAATACGAAAAAAAACCATTATACAGAGAAAATGTCACCAAATATTTATTATTTATACTTTTAATCAATGTGATATTTTTGTAAAATAGAAATAGTATAATCTTCTGTGTGGGTGTTGAGAGAATAAGGGAAAGAGAGTGAAGCCGGTGATAAGAATAGCCTTGTGTGATGATAACGATATAGAAAGAGAAATTTTAAAGGATATTATAGAGAGCATTTTTGATAGTATGGGAGATGAAGCTGCTATATTTGAGTTCTCTTCAGGGGAGAAGCTTTGCAGGAATTATTCAAAAGGTGATTATGATATTATCTTTTTGGACATACATATGAAGCAGCTTGACGGTATTGAGACAGGCAAAGCTATTCGTGATAAAGATGCAAAGGTTGAGATAGTTTACGCTACGTCTTCGGAGGAGTACTTAAAAGAAGGATATAATATACATGCACTGTCATATCTTACAAAACCATATGATGTAAAAAAAGTTGAAGAGACATTAGAGTATTATTACAAGAAGAACGGTATTGATAAAAGAGAAAGTAATGAGTTTCTTGATGTAAATATACAGCAGCAGAAGATATATATAAGACAAAAAGACATAATGTGGCTTGAGTCCATGGGAAGGGTAGTAAGTATATACTGTCATGATGATGTTTACAGAGTTTATGCAAGACTTAATGATTTAGAAGAAAGACTTGATGAGAAAATATTTTTAAGGTGTAATCAAAGTTATATAGTAAATATTATGTATGTAAAAGATGTGATTGAGTATGATTTCTGTATGGAGAATGACAGGTATATTCCTATCAGAAAAAGGGACAAGAAGGAAATTGTACAAAAGTATTACAATAAACGTAATTCTATAGTACAGAGTAAATAGATTGTACATAATGTTCTCTCGGAGTCTCTTTATGCTAAGCAGCAAAAGCAGGTGCAAGAGAGACTTTGGGAGAATATCATAAAAATTGGGGGGATATATGTGAAGAAGGAAAATACCATACTTATAGCAGATGACAGTGAGCTTAACAGGGATTTCCTTGTAGAACTTCTTAAGGAACAATATGATATATTGGAGGCATCTGATGGTAAGCAGGCGATAGAATTATTAGAGGATAAAGGAAGTATCATTTCTGCTGTGATATTAAGTATAACTCTTCCAGCCATGGATGGGTATGAGGTGCTTCAGATTATGAAGCAGAAGAGATATCTCCCAAGTATACCGGTTATAGTTACTACGACAGATGGTGACGAGGAATCAGAGATTAAATCTCTTTCTATGGGGGCAAGCGATTTTATAAGAAAGCCATATAACCCTGTTATAGTTCAGAAAAGGATAGAAAATATTATTTCGCTTCGCAATTCTGCATCATTAGTATATCATCTGCAAAAGGACAGGCTGACGGGAGTATATTCTATCGAGTTTTTTAATGAAAAGGTAAGCGGAGTTATTAAAAGCAGCAGTGAAAAGTATGCTATGGTGTATTCTGAAATACAGAATTTCCAGCTTTTAAAGGATCTTTATGGAGAAAGTACCGGAGATGGTCTGCTGGTATATATGGCTAAGGTCATAAAATATTTTCTTAATGACGATGAGTACTGTGGAAGAATAGGCGCAGAACATTTTGCAATATTTGTAAAGTTTGATAAGGAACGTATAGAAAAGACGATTAATGAGATTTCAACTCTCATAAATGACTATCCTGTAAAGATGAATCTTACGCTTCAATTCGGTGTTTATGTTATAGACAATAAAAATTTATCTGTACAGGCAATGTATAACAGGGCGATTCTTGCATTAGAGAAGATAAAAGGACAGTACGGCAGACATGTGGCATATTTTACCAATGACATTCTGGAGAAGCAGATTAGGGAGCAGGAGATAGTAAACTGCATGGAAGATGCTATACGTGAGCAGCAGTTTCAGGTTTATTTTCAACCCAAGTATGCTCTTAACTCTGAAGTGGTGGCAGGTGCAGAAGCACTTGTACGATGGAATCACCCTGAGAAGGGATTTATGAATCCGGGGGAATTTATACCATTATTTGAAAGAAACGGATTTATTACGGAGCTTGATAAGTATGTATGGGATGTTACATGCCAGTGTATAGAGGAATGGAAAGAGCAGGGGTATCCTGTTGTACCTATATCTGTCAATGTATCAAGGACAGACATATATGATCCTGATTTTATAGATATTATCATGGGTATTCTTGATAAACATCATCTTGTACCGCAGGATATTCATCTTGAGATTACAGAGACTGCTTATACAGATAATCCTAAGCAGATAGTAGAAGTTGTAAAGAAGCTTAAAACGATGGGATTTATTATTGAGATGGATGATTTTGGTTCTGGATATTCTTCTCTCAATATGCTTAGTGAGCTGCCTATAGATATTCTTAAGCTTGATATGGGATTTGTCCAGGGAGATCTTAATAATACCAACAGCAACAATATCCTTAGCTTTATTATTAGTCTTGCAAAATGGATGGGTTATAACGTTGTTGCTGAAGGCATTGAGACACCGGAACAGATTCAGATGCTTCGCAATATGGACTGTAATTTCGTACAGGGATATTATTATGCAAAGCCTATGCCTAGAAGAGAGTTTGAAATTCATATGTTAAAGAATCATGTGATAGGTAATGCTTCAGGGGATGATGAAGAAATCATTGATGGTCAATTTGAAAAGTCAAATGGTGTTATGCTTATTGCTGATGACCTTTTATTAAATAGAAGAATACTTGAGTCTACATTTGAGAAATACTTTGAGATTGTAACTGTAGATAATGGTGTTGAGGCGATGAATTATATTAAGGACAATTACGAGAAGGTAGAGGTAATAATGCTTGATCTTGTAATGCCTGTAATGGATGGATTTACTTTCATGAAGCAATTCAGAAGAGAGAAAAAGTATGATAACATCCCTATAATTGTTACATCGCAGGGCGGTGAAAAAAGTGTTGCGAAGTCTTTTGCACTGGGTGCTACTGACTTTATCGAAAAACCTTATAATGACAATATCATAATACACAGGGTTCAAAATGTAGTTGCAGCGTTTAGAAAGTCACATCCTAAAAAGTAACAAACTGCAAGCTTGACAAAGCAATTTTACTGATATACAATATCGTAGAAATCGAAAACAAGTGTTACAGTGTGAGCTGTAACAAATAAGTTAAATACGTTGAAGAGAAGAGTAGGTTACATGCGTGATTACAGAGAGAGATGGAAGCTGTGAACATCTTATCACAAAGTAATTGAAGACTACCTCGGAGTGGCTCCAATCAAGCCCGGTGATTCCGTTATAATCGTACAAGCAGCAAAGAGGCTGTGAAGTGTTGGTTTACACTATATATGCCTTTTTGAAGTTGGGTGGAACCGCGGTACAGTTTGAGTAACGTCCCTTCTGGTAACTGGTTATCAGTTATCAGGAGGGTTTTTCTTTTTTACTTTTATTTTATGTCGTAAGGAGGGACCCGTCGAAGACGGGAGGATTCCTTGCGACCTACGCAGACACCCGCAAACGAAGTTTGCATTTAAATGGTGTCTGCTACATTATTATATTAGATATGGAGGATTATTATGAAAGTAACATTAAAAGATGGCTCTTTTAAAGAGTACGACCAGGCTATGTCTGCTTATGATATTGCAAAGGATATAAGCGAAGGTCTTGCAAGAGTTGCATGTGTAGCAGAGATTGATGGAAAAGTTGTTGACCTTAGAACTATCGTAGATAAAGATTGTGAGTTAAATATCCTTACATTTGACTCAGAGGCAGGTAAGAAAGCATATCGTCACACATGTGCCCATGTCATGGCAGAGGCAGTTAAGAATCTTTATCCTGATGCAAAGCTTACGATAGGACCTGCTATTGATAATGGTTTCTATTATGATTTTGATATGCCTAGTCTTACAAGAGAAGACCTTGATAATATCGAAAAAGAAATGAAGAAGATTATCAAGAAGGGCGATAAGCTTGAATATTACACTCTTTCAAAAGAAGAGGCTATAGAACTTATGACAAAGAGAGATGAGCCATATAAGGTTGAGATGATTAAGGAACATCCTGATGATGATGTACTTTCATTCTACCAGCAGGGTGACTTTATTGAGTTCTGTGCAGGCCCTCATCTTATGAGTACAAAGCAGATTAAGGCATTTAAGCTTACATCATCTTCAGGAGCATACTGGAGAGGCGATGAGCATAATAAGATGCTTACACGTGTATATGGTACAGCATTTAATAAAAAAGCTGATCTTGAAGAATACCTCGCATACCTTGAGGATATCAAGAATCGTGACCACAATAAACTCGGACGTGAGATGGATCTTTTCACAACAGTAGATGTAATCGGTCAGGGACTTCCTCTTTTTATGCCAAAGGGAACAAAGATAATTCAGAAACTTCAGAGATGGATAGAAGATCTTGAAGATAACGAGTGGGGTTATGTAAGAACAAGAACACCTCTTATGGCAAAATCAGATCTTTATAAGATATCAGATCACTGGGGCCATTACAAAGAGGGTATGTTTATACTTGGTGATGATGATGAAGACGAGAATGGCAACAGCGTATCAGGTAATGATATATTTGCCCTTCGTCCTATGACATGTCCATTCCAGTATTACGTATATAAGGCAAGACAGAAATCATACAGGGATCTTCCTTATCGTATGGGTGAAACATCTACACTTTTCCGTAATGAAGATTCCGGAGAAATGCATGGCCTTACACGTGTCCGTCAGTTTACTATTTCAGAAGGTCATCTTGTATGTACTCCAGAGCAGATTGATGAAGAATTTAAGAATTGTGTTAAGCTCGCAAGATACTGTTTACAGACACTTGGTCTTGAAGAAGATGTTACTTACCGTATGTCAAAGTGGGATCCTGAAAATCCTGATAAATATCTTGGCGATGCAGAAGAATGGGATCGCGTAGAAGGTGCTATGCGTACTATCCTTGATGAAATCGGTATAGAGTATACAGAAGAAGCAGGTGAGGCTGCTTTCTATGGTCCTAAGCTTGATATCCAGGCAAAGAACGTTTACGGCAAAGAAGATACAATGATTACTGTACAGCTTGATATGTTCCTTGCAGAGCGTTTTGATATGTACTATATAGATGAAAATGGTGAGAAGAAGCGTCCTTATATTATCCACAGAACATCACTTGGATGTTACGAGCGTACTCTTGCATGGCTCATTGAAAAATATGCCGGCAAATTCCCAACATGGCTCTGTCCTGAGCAGGTACGTGTACTTCCTATTTCAGAGAAATATGCTGATTATGCCGAAAAGGTTCTTGCAGAACTTAAGAAGAATGGCATAGATGCTACTATGGATAACAGATCTGAAAAGATTGGATATAAGATTCGTGAGGCACGTCTTGATAAGCTTCCATATATGCTTGTAGTAGGTGCTAAGGAAGAGGAAGAAGGAAAGGTATCTGTAAGAAGCCGTTTCGCAGGTGATGAAGGTCAGAAGGATTTATCTGTATTCATCAATGAAATATGCGAAGAAATCCGTACAAAGGCTATCCGTAAGGAAGAAGTTGTGGAAGAGAATAAATAATGACCATAAGTATCATAAAGTGAATATAGAAGTAAAGAGTTATTTATGGCTGGATTTTTATTATAAAAACTGACAAATAATAAAAACACATATAATCCTATAGACAAAAATAGGGTTATATGTGTTTTTTACTTTATGGAAAGTCCACCCTTTAGTGTAACAAAGCTTTTTTCTGCTCTAAATTTTATGGCTAAAATTGCCGAAGTAATATGTGATATATGATTTTGATAGTGGTTTAAAATAAATGTACTCTCGGAGTCTCTTTGTGATTGATTTTGTGAGATTCCAAGAGTACATATAAAGCAAAAGGTGGTAGGAATCTATGAATATCAGAGATATTATGACGCAGACCGGTTCATTTGTTAAGAATGATAACGGTAAAGGAGTTATTAACGGCTCGATGCTGTCTATAGGTAAAAAGGGACAGGTTGTTGAAGGCGTTATAAAAGGTGTAGCAGATAAGATTTCCATCAGCTTTAATGGTGTAGAGGTAGCAGTACCTCACACTGCAGTACAGGGGGCCAGGGAAGGCGAAACAAGAAAATTTCAGATCATGGATGTATCTAAGGATAATATTGTACTGAAAGAAGTTGGGAAGAGCAGCGAGTCAGATAGAGTACAGTCTAAACAGGGAATAGTAAGTACAAGTGTAAATCAGAGTTCGTATTCATATACTGGTGTTATGTCAGACAGTGCTAAGATGACAGAGAGTATCAGTGACAGGGACAGCAGTCTGAAGGTGGTCACAGGTGATGATTACAAAGAGATACAGGATAATGAAGGATCATTTGAAGAGTGCAGAAAAGCCTGTATGGAACGTGTTGTCAAAAGGATAAAAGAACAGAAAGAGTATGAGCAGTATTGTCGTGAGCAGGGCCAGTCGTTAAGGGAAGACCTTGAGCAGGGACTGAAACAGATGCAGGTGATTGGATTTATCGGTGAAAAGAGTGAGAATCAGATAAGAGCTGCACTTGAAAATGCTGATATTCCCGCTACGGCTGCCAATATATCAAGTGTCATAACAGCATTAAATATGAGTCAGCTTGCAGGTGATATGTCGGATGATGCTAAAGCATATATAATTGGAAATGATATGGCACCGACTATCAGCAATATTTATCATGGTCAGTATTCGGGCAGTGATGCAGAAAATGGCATGGTAATTGATGAGGATACATGGAATCAGATACTTCCACAGGTAGAAAATGCAGTAAGTGCATCAGGAGTAGAAGGTAACAGAGCTATAGACGAAGCTAAGTGGCTTTTTGCCAATGATTTGCCGGTAACTGCCGATTCTATAGCAAAGCTTGATGTACTTAACGATATAAAGGATAATATGACACCTGACATAGTGATTAAGCAGATTATTCAGGCTATGTCGGCAGGCAATAAAGCGGAAGATGCGACTCTTGATACATCACAGTTTATAATAGCACAAAAGTATATACAGGACTTTATGTCGGTGACAGATCAGGATATAGCCACAGCAGTGGGGAATGTCAGCGAAAGTACCGGAGTGCTTAATCTCAGTGCACTTATGCAGGCACATCAGGCTAATACTGCTGTAAATAATTCAGACAGCGTAAATACATATGCAAATAGCGGCAATGCAGAAACAGTTATTCCAGCTGTTATATCTGAGGCGGCGGATGAAATTACCATCGCACAGATTACAGCAAAAAGACAGGTTGCAGAGATATGCTTAAGGATGACTTTGAGTTCTGTCAATAATATGGCTGCAAAGGGAATTGATATAGAAACTTCCCCATTAGAAGAAATCGTTAATCAGTTGCGTGAGGAAGAAAATGCTTATTATAAAGCACAGTTTAGTGAAGATGGAATTACTCTTACGGATGATGAAATAAATCTGATGCAGGAGACTATGGAGAAGACTGCTGATATAGCAAAAGCTCCGGCTGCAATCATTGGAAGCAGTGTAAGAATGCAGAATCTTATTACATTAAATGAACTTCATGGTGCAGCTATAAGTGAAACGTACCAGAGAAATCTTTTCAGCGAGGTATATGAGCAGGTAGCGACAGAAGTAAACAGTGAATATGGTGATTCTATAGAAAAAGCATTTGCCGGTATATCAGATATTCTTTCAGAGCTTGGTATTGAGGATACCGATGCCAATGAGAGAGCTGTACGAATACTTGGATACAACAGTATGGAACTTACAGAAGAAAATATCAATCGTGTGAAGGCATATGATGCAATGCTCAACAGAGTCATTGACAATATGAAGCCAAAAGTTGTGCTTGATATGATAAGAAATGGCAATAATCCGTTAGATACGTCAATAGCCGAGCTCGATGAGATGCTTGTAAGCATGACTTCCGGTATGGATATAAGCGATGAAGAAAAGTACAGTAAATTCCTCTGGCAGCTGGAAAAGTCATCATCTATCACTGAGGATGAAAGAGAGGGTTACATAGGTATATACCGTCTTATAAGAAGTATTGAAAAAACAGATGGTGCGGCTATAGGTTCTGTAATCAATGCCGATAAGGAAATGACTCTTGGCAACCTACTTACGGCAGTAAGAACCATAAGAGGAAAAGGAATTGATGTAGGAGTCGATGATACATTTGGTGGAATAGAAGATACGGATTATAATGGCAAATCTATTTCTTCTCAGATTAATAAAGGATTTTCTGATAAAGATGTGGTCGAAAAAACGGACAGCAGTATTCAGGGTGATGACACACAAAATGATACAGTCAGATATACAGATAATCTTGTATCAGAGATAATTAATCATATAACACCATCAAAGCTTCAGAAAATGTCGGACGGGGATATGGAAGCTCTTTTAAATACTTCTGTGGAAACTCTTGCTGAGAGCATGAAAAAGTTATCCGGTGATGAAGACGTTGAGAAAGCATATTATGATGAGCAGGCAAGGCAGCTTAGGGAGATAATTGATGATTCCGGTGAGGCTGAGAAATTCCTGAAGAATATGGGAATAGATGACAGTATATCTAATCTTTATGCGACACAGAATATGCTTCAGAATGGCTATAGTG
>JALERT010000152.1 GCA_022764445.1 Lachnospiraceae bacterium
GTGGAGCGAATACAACAGTGCCATTTGCTTTTGGAAGTCTTAGAATGGAGGAGGAAAATGGAAAATTATTCATACATACGTGTCACCAAATGTATACATCTGAAGATGGGTTAAGACATCAGGCAAATATGACATATATCATAGAAGAGGATAGTATGAAGATAAATCAGTCCCGGTATACTGTTACGTGGGGGTGGGGATATGTGAGTCATTCATTTAATCAGTTTGTAATAGCTGAAGATGGTAAACTGTATCGTTTAGATCATGGAGACGCATATCCAAGAAGTGTAACTATTTCAAAGTGCGACCAGTCTTCAATCACTAATTGTGGCTACGAAAATGTATGGGATATACAGGGTAGTACAGGAGATAATACTACCAAAGTATCAGTTGGTGGATTTGAAAAGGCTGGTAATAATCTTATCACAGCAGGAAATTCATGTACACAGGAGTCATGGCAGGCATGGGAAGAAAGTAAGAAAAGAAATATTTTCATTACTGTTACAAACGCCGATGATATAAAGTCAGATGATGATTATGGGGATTCATTTGATGAAGAATACGATATTGAACCAGAGATAACAAAGAAAATATGGCTTACAAATTATCGCGAAGATGATATCATTTCGGTAGGAACTCCTTACCTTGTAAAAGCAAATGATAATCTTTTATATGTGATGTGGGAAGAATACAATAGTAAGAATGGTACAACAGCTATAAAGATAGTTGGCATAGATGCACAGGGAAATAAAGTTACGGATGTTGCCGGTATTTATGGAAGATTATCAGACTGTAAGCCTTTTTATGATAGTGATGGTACGATTCAGTGGTATAGTACAAGTAAAGAAAGAGAAAATGGTTATTATTATGAGGATGGTGAGAAGTATTTTTATATAGATACTCCTAAGAAAAAAGAGACAGTTTTTTATAAGATAGATACAGGCAGACTTGGAGAATATAATTATACAGATGCAATTGATTTTTCAAATGTGGAAGTTAATCTTGAAAAAATACAATTTACATATAATCCCGATAAAGAGTGTAAGCCAAAGGCAGAGCTTACTTATAATGGAGCATACTTAGAAGAGGGAAAAGACTATGTCGTTTCATATAAGAATAACAGGTGGATCGGTACTGCAGAAATGACACTGATAGGCATGGGGATTTTCAGCGGTAAACAGACAAAAACGTTTGAGATAATAAAAGAAACTCCTTCACCAACCCCTTCGATAATACCAACACCTGTTGCTACAGAAGAACCTGAACAGACACCGACAGCAACACCTATTGCTACGAAAGAACCCGAACAGACACCGACAGAAACACCTGTTACTACAAAGAAACCCGTACAGACAAAAGCTCCGGCAACTGTTGCTACAAAGAAGCCGGTGCAGACAAATGCGATGGGGTATAAATATTCTGCAATTATTAAAAAATATCTTGATGCATATGAGTATGTTAAGAAAAAACAGTATGATAAAATAGACAGTAGTGTAAACATGGAATATGCAAGTGGTTTTTATAATAAATCTGACATTCCGGTATATAGGGTTCTTGATCTTAATGGTGATGGAACTAAAGAATTGTTTGTTGGTATAAAAAATGGTAAGAGTACGGTAACAATTTATGATGTATATACATTTAAAAATGGAAAAGTCATACGTCTTATGAAAGATATAGGCTATCGTGCAGGAAATTGTTCTTTAAGAAAGGACGGGATTATAGCGGATGACTGGTCTGGAAGTGCTTTTTCATTTGGTGTTATTTACCACAAACTTCCCAAAAATAAAACAAAGTTAACTGATGTCATAGAATTACGATATAGTGTTAATAGTAAGACTGGCAAGACAACATACAAAAAAATTGTTAATGGTAAGAAAACATCTATTAGTAAGGCACAGGCAAAGAAAATAGAGAAGAAATACAGTAAAAAGCTTAGTGTTACATTTTATAAGCTGACAGGAACAGCAGTAAATAATGTCAAAAAGGGAAAATATACTTATTCAGGACAGAAGAAGTGGAAAGTAACCACATAATTAAATGTAAATCTAAACGCTGACATAAAATCTAAACACCGACAGAAAGGATAAAATGCACAATGATAACAAGCGAGAGCAATGCGCAGATAAAGGAAATAATTAAACTTCAGAAGCAGGCAAAAGCACGCAGAAAGTCACATTCTTTTGTGGTTGAAGGCTTCAAGATGCTTAATGAAGCTGCGTCATATGATAAACTAAAGAAGGTGTATGTGTCCGAGTATGTTATGGAAAGGGAGGATGAAAGACTTAAGGATATTATAAGCAGATGTCCCTATGAGGAGGTAAGTGACAATGTATTTAAGCAGATGTCTGATACAGTCACACCTCAGGGTGTTATAGGAATTGCTGATATGCCTGAGTATAGTCTTGACAGCATACTTGGTGATAATAGAAAGACATGGCTTTTACTTGATGACCTAAGAGATCCCGGTAATCTCGGCACGATTATGAGGACGGCAGAGGGTGCTGATATGTCAGGTGTTATATTAAGTAAGGAAAGCGTAGATTTATTTAATCCTAAGGTAGTAAGGTCTACTATGGGAGCAATATTCAGGATGCCCTATATATACGTAGATT
>JALERT010000110.1 GCA_022764445.1 Lachnospiraceae bacterium
TCCTCCAGTTCTTCCACAGAAATATCTAATTTATTGGATAATTCTTCATTAGTAGCACTTCTTCCAAGCTCTGCTTCTAATTCATGCACCGCATTCTCAAGCTTTTTCTGTTTTTGTCTCAGTGTTCTTGGAATCCAGTCCATTTTTCTAATTTGATCAAGGATTGCTCCCCTTATTCTTAAGCTTGCATATGTTTCAAATCTAACACCTTTTGTCAGCTCAAATTTATCAATGGCATCAATCAGTCCAAATATGCCATAGCCAACTAAATCATCATATTCAACAGTATACCCGAGATACATTCCCATTCTTCCAGCTACTATCTTCACAAGGTCTGCATATTCAAGAATTATTTTCTCCCTGACCTTTGGACTCTTAGTCTTCTTATATTCTTCCCATAAATCTTTTCTGCCATTCTCATCCATAGAATAAATGCATCCCCTCTATCTATCATTCATTTGTATCCTTATCTTCTTCAGATTCAGAAGCCTTGATCTCATCATTTTCTTTTTTGTTATCTTCTTCTAATTCTAAATTTTCAATCTCTTTTTTAATAAAACTATTGCTGTCAATTACTTTTTTTATAATTACTTTTGCTATAAGACCTACTATATAAAAAATAATAAGAGTAGCAAGTAAATACTCAAGTGCAGTAGTAGTCTCTGTCCCCTTTACTATTGTAACAATACACACAACTGCACCAGCCAGCAATGTGATAACTTTAGGTATATAATCTGTCTTCACATGAATGCCTCCTAATTATATGGTTTTTACAGGTTTTCCTACAGCCTTAATTACAAAATCACCTGTTTCCGGATAAAATTCAACCGTTCTACCATAATTCAACCCTGTATCTTCCGCCAATATCCTTATTCCGATACTGTTTAACTTTGTTTTTACAGCCTCGACATTTCTTTCTCCAACTCTCAACATATCATTATTGGAATTAAAGGCAAACATCTGTGCCCCACCGGCTATCTTAGCCGTAAGCGCTGACTTAACTGCTCCTTCTTTCTGAAGCATTTCTATGAGCAGATCAATACCTGTGTCAGCAAATTTTGCTTTATTTTGATTTTGCCTGACTTTTGTACTGTCAGGTAGCATAACATGAACCATACCTGCAATTTTTCTACCTTTATCATACAAAACCACACCAACACATGATCCAAGTCCCAAAGTTGTAATTACATCCGGTGAATGACATATATTCAAATCTGCCATCCCTACTTTTATCATATCTGCCATTTTCTCATCACCTATAACCCTAACGATGTTAATATACGCCTATAAGATTCTAATGTAGGAATTAAGATAAAATACCCACTAATGTCTACATCCAAATCCTTAAACTGAGACTCTATTAATAATGCCTTATCTCCCAATTTTCCAAACTCTATTGCAGGAACACTAAGTATTGCTCCTGCCATATCAACAGCCAGATATGGCACAGAAGACGTAACAAGCATATTTGTTAGCGTAGATATTGATGATAAATATGCACCGGCAATTATATTACCAATCTCCATAAGTGCTGATTGTTCCATGTCGGAAAATCCTTCTGTATTCCCTGTCGTCTGACACCCCATAAGCTGATCCACAAGTAAATGTGCAGCAGAACTTTCCAGAACAAACAACATCATTCCATCAATATCGCCCTCAAGAGAAAGCAATATTCCGGCAACTAAAGTCTCTGCTCCACCAACTATTTCAGCAAGTTCTGAAAACCCTAACAATTCAACCTTTGGTACATGCATATCAATACGCGTATTTATAAGCTTGGACAATGCTGTTGTAGCATTGCCCGCACCTATATTACCAATCTCTGTCAGGACATCAAACTCAATATCTTTATCCATCTCGTCTTTTTCCTGCAAAAATTTCACCTCTATTCAAAACTATTCTATACAGCTTCTTTTCCAACAATCACTGTTGCAATGTTCAAAAGTGAAATTAAACCATCACCATGTTTGCCTATTCCACTTAAATACTGAGTCATTGTATCTGATGCATCAGCGGCATTTGGCTTTTCTATAGCATCCTCACTTAAAGTTACAACTTCTCTTACTTCATCTACAATTATGCCAATAGCAGACTGAGGCTCAAGTTTAATTATGATTATACGTGTTGCATTTGTGAACTCATCAGGTTCAAGTCCAAACTTTAATCTAAGACTCATAACAGGTATTATTTCACCACGAAGATTAATTACACCTTTAAAATATGGCTGTGCCTTAGGTATTCTTGTTATTCTCTGATTTCGTATTATATTGTCTACATATTGAATATCTATACCATATTGTTCAGTTCCTATACTTACAACTATATACTGTTTACCATCACTGACTACTTCTATATTCTGTATATCATTAATATCTTCCATGTTAGAGACCTCCTTATACTAATGCATTTACTTCAAGGATCAATGCTATCTCTCCATCACCAAGAATAGTTGCACCACCTATCATTTTACTACAGTTAATATAATTTCCTATTGACTTTATAACTATTTCCTGTTGTCCTATAAGGTCATCAACAACAAGACCTGCAAGACGATCACCCTTCTTAACAATAACAACAGTAAGGTTTTCATGCTGTTCATCAGTTGGCTCTACATCAAGCAGCTGGTCTAACCTGATAAGAGGAATTACTGTACCACGAAGGTTTATAACTTCCTTAGTCTGAACATATTTAATATCTGATATAGGAACATCCTCGATAGTCTGAATGTTACCAAGTGGAATAGCATATTTTTCTGTTCCAACTTCTACCATAAGAGCCTGAATAATTGCAAGTGTTAATGGAAGTCTTATTGTAAAGCTGCTTCCTTCACCCAATACTGACTTACATTCTATACTTCCACCAAGACCTTCGATCTTTGTCTTAACAACATCAAGACCAACACCTCGGCCTGATACGTCTGTGATTTTCTCTGCCGTTGAAAAACTTGGTCTGAAAAGGAGGTCAACTATTTCCTTATCAGTCATATTTTCTGCCTGTTCAGGTGTTATTGTGCCTTTTTCAATAGCTTTATTACGTACTTTTTCTATATTGATTCCGGCACCGTCATCTCTGACTTCAATATTTACATTATTACCATCCTGATATGCATCAAGATATATATTACCAACTTCTTCTTTTCCAAGTCTAATTCTTTCTTCATTTGACTCAAGACCATGATCTGCCGAATTTCTAAGAAGATGCTGAAGTGGATCACCTATTTCATCAATAACAGTACGATCAAGCTCTGTTTCCTCACCACTCATATGTAATTCCATTTTCTTACCAAGTTTCTTACTAAGATCACGTATCATTCGTGGGAAACGGTTAACAACACTTTCTATTGGAACCATTCGTACCTTCATAACAGATTCATGAAGGTTGGTTGTAACATTTTCAAGATACTCTATCTGTTCATTAAAGCTGCTGTCCCTTCTATCTGCATTTTCAGAAGAACTTGCTGAAACAATACTGTTTTTTGCAATAATAAGCTCACTTACAAGATTCATAAGTACATCAAGCTTTTCAATGTCTACTCTGACGGTACGACCAACAGCAGGTTTTGCTGTCTTTTTAGTCTTTGCTTTGTTTTCCTCCGGCTTATTAGCTGCTTTAGCTGCTGTATCATGAGTTTCCTTCTTTTCTTCTTTCTTTTCATCTTTTTTCTCTGGCTCTTCTTTTTCTTCTGCCTCAGGCTCATCATATACAAAATTAAATGGTCCGATAACAGCTTCCTTTACTTCTGAAACATTCTCTATGGCAGCCTTTACCTTGTCCATACTTTCTTTTGTAAAATAAACAAGACTAAAGTCAAAATCAAACTTCTCATCTTCTATATCCTGAACATCAGGAACTGCCTTAATAACTTCACCCATTTCCTCTAATGCTTTGAAAACAAGAAATGCACGTGCAGCTTTTAAGATACATGTTTCCTGAAGATATACAGTAATTCCAAAGATATTCTCATCCTCACTTTTTGCCTTATCAAAAGTGTTCTTTTCATAATCAGAAATTGTTATTGAACTATACTTTTCCTTTGAATCACCTGCACTTGAAGCCGGCTTTTCTTCGGTCTCACTTTTTGCTGCCGGAGCAACAGATGCTGTGGACTTTCCAGTAGCATTTTCAGCTATACTGTTAAGTGTATTAATGATATCCTCGTTATCTTCCGTTCCTTCATCTGCTGACTCAAGAATATTATTAAGATAACCTTCCAATGCATCAAGTCCTCTGAATAAGACATCAACAAGTTCAGGCTTAACTTTCATATTGCCGCTTCTTATTTCCTGAAAAACATTTTCCATATCATGGGTTAAACGCTGCATACGTGTATATCCCATGGTTCCTGCCATACCTTTTAAGGAATGTGCAGCTCGGAAAATCTCATTGATTGTATCCATATTTTCAGGTTCCTGCTCAAGTATCATTAACTGATCACTAAGCGTCTGTAAATGTTCCTTTGTTTCATCGATAAAAATTTCAAGATACTGACTTACATCCATGTTATCGCACCCCCACATGCTTAATTATTGCATCAGCTATGCTTTTAAGAGTAACAACTTCATCTACGGCTCCTGCCTCTGCTATGGCTTTAGGCATTCCATAAACTGTGCTGCTCTCTGCATCCTGACCAATTACATAAATTTTGTTGGTTTTTTCTAATTGTAAAATTCCCTGCGTTCCGTCTGCTCCCATTCCTGTCATGACAACGCAGGTTATCTCATCAAATGATGTATTCATTAGTGATTCATACATAATGTCTGCACATGGTTTAAGACCATTCCTTGCAGCTTCAACAGTTTCAGATATAGTATAATTATTCTTTCCATTCTCATGAAGTCTCATTTGGGAACCACCCTTGGCTATATAAACTGTTCCTTTTTGGAGTACATCTCCATCTGCTGCTTCTTTTACATTGATTCTGCTTAGCTCATCAAGTCTTTTACTAAGTGAAGCCGTAAATCCCTCTGGCATATGCTGAACCAGTAAAACAGGTGCATCAAGATTAGCCGGTAAAAATGGTATTACATACTGTAAGGCTTTAGGACCTCCTGTTGAACACGCAAGAGCAACAAGTTTAGAAGAACCTGTACCTAATGTTTTAACAGAATGATTTGACTTATTAGATTTGCCTTTAGTTTTAACCAAGCTCTGTACTTTACTATTATCTTTAACTGTACTGTCAGTTTTTTCTAATTCAGGCACCGGCATATTACATGCACTTCTGATCAGATCTATAAGTCTTCTTGTAAATACTGTTCCTCTTGCCTCTGACAGGCTGTCAGGCTTTGTTACAAAATCAAAAGCACCAAGTTCAAGAGCTTCAATGGTTTCTTTAGTTCCTTCCCTTGCTATAGTACTTACAATAATTACTTTTTCATTTCTTCTCTTTCTGTTTAGATTGCGCAGAAACTCAATACCATTCATCTTAGGCATATTAATATCTAATATGATAGCATCAAACTTCATACCTGATTCAAGCATTTCTAATGCTTCCACACCATTTGTAGCATATTTATCATTATGTAATTCTTCATCTGAATTTATTATATCAGAGAGTACTCTTCTCATAAGTGCAGAATCATCAACTATTAAAATATTTTTCACTCCCATATCCTCCAATCAATATTTAAGTAATTGCAGATAATCAGTTTTATCATAATGTATTCAACTTTTTAATTACTATGATTTTTAAACATTTTTGAAAACAAACCTGAAATGCCCTTATTATGGTTTTTACTCTCAGTCTGGCTGTTATTTTCCAGAGATAATGCAATCTCCATTATTGCTTTAGATGAAGTTGCCTTTGGAAATGCAAGTGAAACGGGCTGCTGCTTCATAACAGCTCTTGTCAGATTCTGATCAAATGGTATGGCACCAATATAATCCATCTTCATATTAAGAAATCTTTCAACAACTGAATTAAGTTTAACGTATAATTCACGTCCTTCCTGATAATTCTGTGTCCTGTTGGCAATCATTTTTACATTAGCTGTTGTAATATCAAAATCAGGATTTCTACACAGAGTTTTAAGAAGTGCATATGCATCCGTTATAGATGTAGGTTCAGGTGTTGCTACAAGAAGTATCTCTGAACTTGCAAGAATAAGGTCGATAACCGAATCTGATATTCCGGCACCCGTATCGATTATTATTACATCTGCAAGACTATCAAGTTCAGACATTGTGCTAACAATTTTCTGTATCTGTGCCTTATCAAGATTTGTTAACTCCCTCATACCTGAACCGCCTGATATAAATCCTATATTTTCAGGTCCCGGAGATATTATTTCTTTGACACTTTTTCCCCTGAACATTAAATCAGCCAGATTATATTGAGGTCTTATTCCCAGCATCACTTCTACATTTGCAAGTCCAAAATCTGCATCAAGAATAATGACCTTTTTTCCTAATTTTCCTAATTGAATAGCAAGATTGACTGATACATTGGATTTGCCAACCCCGCCTTTTCCACTTGTTACCGTAATTACTCTCGCCATATATTTCGACGTTATCTGAGGCATTTGTGGCATATTCTGCTCTGTATTCTGCTGTTTTATTATATTTCTTAACTGTTCTGCCTGATCCATCAGCTGTTACCTCCAAGAAGCTGTTTTGCAATTTTCTGTGCATCTATTTTACCTATGTCTCCCGGAACGTTTTGTCCCCATGTAGCATATGATAATGGTGCACCTGTCAGCATTCTTATATTAAATATATTGCCAAGAGTATCTGTTTCATCTAACTTAGTAAATATTAAATTATATTTAACAATTTCAGAATATGCATCTGAAATTTTAACAAGATCCCTGTACTTCGTAGTAGCACTTAATACAAGAAAAATCTCCCTGTCTTCTTCAGGAACTGTATTTAAAAGTTTTTCTATATCAGAACGCTGTTCTTCATTGTTATGTGATCTTCCCGCCGTATCAACAAGTACAAGATCTAAATCACGAAGTTCTTCCTTCAATGGTTCCATTTCATCAGCTGTATATACAACTTTTAAAGGTATATCAAGTATATTAGCATATGTCTTTAACTGCTCCACTGCTGCTATCCTGTATGTATCTGATGTAATCAGGGCAACCTTTGATTTACGTGTAAGCTTCATGATTGATGCTATTTTAGCTATCGTAGTTGTCTTACCAACTCCTGTGGGACCAATAAAAAATATATACTTAGTTCTTTTTGTCTTTAAATCAATCAGATGTGGTTTACCGATTTTTAATACAATCTTCTGGTAAACACTTGCAAGTATTGTGTCTAACGTTGAGTTTGCAGCAAGTGTTCCCTGTATATCATCCATTATCTGATCAACATAAACTGGTTCAACTTCATTTTCTATAAGCTGTTTTCTTATTATCTCAATATATGCCTGATTTTTATTTATTACAGCTTCTTTTTCTTCCTTTTTCTCTTCTTTACTTACCTGAATCTGTTTCTCTAAAAGATCCTGTAAAGTATTAAGCTTTTCTTCTATTTCATTTTCTGATATATTTTTTTCTTCTTCAGAATCAGAACTTAAATCCTCAATTATAACCTGATTATTTTTAGCAAGCTCTTCCTTCTGCTGCTTTCTTACAGAATTAATTGAATCAGGGGCTGAATAATTTTTTTCCTGAATAGCCTGTTGAAGCTTGCTAAAATCTGGTATAGTTTCTTTTAATTCTTCTTTTTTTAAATCATCAACAGCCGCCGTAACCTCAACTGTTTTTTTCTTAAAAAGCCTGAATATTCCATGAGGAACATTTTCTTTTACATTCATTATAGTCACATCACTGCCAAGCTCGGCTTTTGCCATTTCTGTTGCTTCCTGCTCAGTCGCAGCAATAAATTTTTTAATAACCACTATACTGTCACCATCCCTATAGATTGTAATTCAACATCTGTATCAATTTCATTATATGATATAACAATAAGATCCTGAAATTGTTCAGAAGTAATTTTCTTAAAGTACATACGTACTATTGGAGATGTAACAATAATCGGATTTTTACCAAGTTCCTCCATCTTATCCATCTCTTCTTTAACTGAATTTAATATCTCCTGTGTACGTTCCGGAGCAAGATTAATAAATGCCCCCTGCTCTGTCTGTTTAACAGAATTCATAATCTCCTGCTCTATTTTAGGATCAAGCGTTACAACACTCGTCATCTCATTAGCAGGGAAATATTTATTTGATATAGCTCTTTTCAGACTCTGTCTTACATACTCTGTAAGCACATCTGTATCTCTTGTTGTAGGCGCATAATCTGCCAGTGTTTCAAATATTGTAACAAGATCTCTTATCGATATACCCTCATGAAGCAGATTCTGTAAAACTTTCTGTATCTCACCTACATTAAGCAGTTTAGGTATAAGTTCTGATATAAGAGTTGTATTATTTTCCTGTATATTGTTAATAAGATTCTGAACATCCTGTCTTGTAAGAAGTTCATCAAGATGGCCTCTTATTACTTCTGTAAGATGTGTAGCTATGATTGATGGTGGATCAACAACCGTATATCCGAGAGACTCGGCTCTTTCCCTCTGTGATTCTGTAATCCATATTGCTGGAAGATGGAAAGATGGTTCAAAAGTCGGAATACCAGTAATTTCTTCTTCTACATAGCCCGGATTCATAGCCATATAATGATCAAATAAAATCTCGCCTTCACTTACAGGTACGCCCTTTATCTTAATAACGTACTGATTTGGATTAAGCTGTATATTATCCCTGAGACGAATCATAGGTACAACACATCCAAGTTCCAGGGCAATCTGTCTTCTTATCATTACTACTCTGTCAAGAAGATCTCCACCCTGATTAACATCAGCAAGCGGTATTATTCCATAACCAAATTCAAGTTCAATAGGATCAACCTGAAGAAGTGATACAACATTTTCTGGTCTTCTTATTTCTTCTGCTGACTGTTCTTCTTCGTCAACCTCTTCTTCAATATTCTCTGTCTCAATAGATGCTTCTATTGCTCTTCCTGCTACTATAAAAATAACGGCATAAATTATACAAAGAAGTGTAGGTAGTGGAGTTGCAATTCCAAGGAATGCCATGGTAATTCCAACTATGTATAAAACCTTAGGTATAGCAAAAAGCTGTTTAATAAGTACATTACCAAGATCAGATTCTTTTGATACTTTTGTTACGAGTATACCTGTTGAAAGTGATATAAGAAGAGAAGGTATCTGGCTTACAAGACCATCACCTATTGTAAGGATGGAATATTTCTGCAATGCTTCATTCATATCCATTCCCTGCATAACCACACCAAGTATCAGACCTCCGACAAAGTTAATCATAGTGATAACAAGACCTGCTGTAGCATCTCCTTTAACATACTTGGTAGCACCATCCATTGCCCCAAAGAATGTAGATTCGTCCTGAATCTTCTGACGTCTCTCTTTTGCCTGTTCATCATTAATTGCACCTGTATTAAGATCAGCATCTATAGCCATCTGTTTACCAGGCATAGCATCAAGTGTAAATCTTGCTGTAACCTCAGATACTCGCTCCGATCCTTTATTGATTACAATAAACTGAATCAATATAAGTATAAGGAATACAACTATACCAACTACAAGATTACCTCCACCTACGAATTGTCCGAATGTTTCAACAACTTTACCTGCATATCCCGAAAGCAGGATATTTCTGGTAGAGCTTACATTAAGTGACATCCTGAACAATGTTGTCATAAGAAGCAAAGTAGGAAATGATGACATATTTAATGCTTCTCTTGAAAATAAAGCATTAAAAAGAATGATAAGTGCTATACTTATATTAAATAAAATTAATATATCCAATAAACCTGTTGGAATCGGAACAATAAGAAATATAACCGGCACCAGGATATACAATCCCAGAAATAAATCATGTTTCTTCATATGTTACCTCTTTCTGTGTTTATATAAAGTAACACGTCTGCAATAAAACGTGTCACTTATGAAACTCTAACAACAATTTACGCTGTATATAGTACAACTCTTTTAGAATAGAATTAAAAACACTAATACTTCAATTTACTTTAATTATAATATATCACATCAAAATGAACAAGTCCCCATAATTAAAGTTTTCCCTTTAGATTATATACATATGCAAGCACCTCTGCAACCATTTGATACAATTCCTGTGGAATTTCTGCACCAATTTCGACATTATGATATAACATACGGGCAAGAGGTTTGTTTTCTACAATTTCTATTGAATTTTCTTTTGCCACATCTTTTATTTTCTGTGCAAGATAATCTGCACCTTTTGCAATAACAACCGGTGCCTCATGTGTTGATTTGTCATATAATATAGCTACGGCAAGATGAGTAGGGTTGGTTATTACAACGTCAGCGTTAGGAAGTTCCTGCATCATTCTTCGCCTTGAAGCCTGCTGCATACGTGCTCTTTGCTGACTTTTAATTTTTGGATCTCCTTCAGAATTTTTATATTCGTCTTTTACTTCCTGTTTCGTCATCTTCATATCCTGGTGAAATTTCCATTTCTGAAAAGCAAAATCAGCAGCCGCAATAACCATAAAAAAGGCGCTTATCCTTATACCAATATTAATTATGGTATCTCCAATAATCTCTATCGCCTGACTAAGTGAATAATCATACATATTTAGAATAACTGCCCATCTATCTTTTACATAAGAATAGACAACATATGTGAGCACAATTACTTTTGCAACAGATTTAAGTAGTTCTACAAGTTTTTCTTTTGAAAAAATTCTTTTCATACCACTTATAGGATTGATTTTACTAAATTTAGGCTTAAGCATTTCACCTGAAACTTTCCACTTTACCTGAAAAACAATTGTTATCACAGTTACTACAAATGGAACAATATAAAATGGCATAGCAGTAATTAAAATGTATTTAATACCATCAGCAAGGACTGCACTAGAATACGGTAATGTAAAATCATCCTTCACACATTCTGAAATATGACTGTATGCATCTCCAAACCTTCCTATAAATCTGTTACCCACAAAACCAATAAGAACTTTAAGCATGGCAAAAAAAACAAGAAGTGAAGCAGCTGTGGTAACATCAGTACTCCTTGCTGCCTGGCCTTTTTTTCTTGCATCTTCTAATTTTTTAGCTGTAGGTTCTTCTGTTTTATCTCCATTAGAACCCTCCTGTGCAAATAGCTGCAGGTCATAAGAGAGATAAAACTTATCTGATTCACTATAATTCATTAATCTCACCTTTATCTATGATGACATAAGCTGCATAAGCTGATTTGTTACAGTCTGCATTTCCTTAAATAAGAAATCAACTACCCCCGATAATAAAGAAAGCATAAAAAATAATAAAATAAAACCAACAAGGATCTTAAGCTGCATACCAACTACAAACATATTAATCTGTGGAGCTACCTTAGCGAGTATACCAAGCACAATATTAATAACAAGGATACATGAGAAAATAGGCAAAATTATTCTAAATCCTATTACAAAATAATCAGTTATATAGCTAATCATAACTTTTAAAAGACTTCCGTCAATCTTTGCTTCACCTATCGGGATCATTTTATATGAGTCCATAACAGCATCTAATACATAATAATGCATATCTGACACCAAAAACATCAACATAAAAACAGCTGTAAAGAAATTCGTTGTTAATGTAGCATTAACATTTGTCATTGGATCAAATTCCTGAGCCATTGCAAGACCAATATCCATATCAACCATATTACCTGAAAAATTCAGTATATAGAGGCAGATTCCGGAACCTGTACCGATAAGGGCACCTGTTATTGCTTCTTTTAAGACTAAAATACCATAACCAACAGCACCATCGTATGTTACTGATGTATAATCAACCGTATTAATTATTATCAATGTTAAGAAAAAAGAGATTACAATCTTAATTTTTCGTGGTATATTCACGTTGCTAAAAAACGGAGCTATGGCTAAAATTAATGATATTCTTACGAATACAAGAAGTACGCACTCCAGATATTCAATAGTAAAGCTCACCTATTTCACCTCTATTTTATGTAATCAGGAATATGACTTAATAAGCTCTCAAACAGTCCGGATACATTATTCATCATCCAGCCACCTGCAAGAACAATAATAAGCATTACGGCAATAAACTTTGGTACAAATGTAAGTGTCTGTTCCTGAATTGATGTTACTGTCTGAAAAATACTTATTATTAATCCAATAACAAGTGACACTATTAACAATGGAGCTGATGTCTCAACAATTGTCCACACAACCTCTCTTGCTATATCAATAACAACACCTTCTGACATTTATCACAAACCTCCTTAGTTAATTAAATGAACGTACAAGCTGACCTACAACAAGATTCCATCCATCAGCTAGTATAAATAATAATATTTTAAATGGAAGTGAAATCGTAGTAGGCGGCAACATCATCATACCCATAGACATAAGTGTAGATGCAACAACCATATCTATTACTATAAATGGCAGATATATCAGAAAACCTATAATGAATGCCGTTCTGAGTTCGCTTATCATAAATGCCGGTATTATTACAGTAATTGGAATATCGTCATAACTTTTTATATCATCAGGAGATTTTCCGTTCATATCCATAAAAAGCTTCAGGTCTTTGTCCCTTGTCTGCTTAAGCATAAACTGACGAATTGGCTTTACCCCCGTATTAAAAGCTTCCTCCTGTGTAATTTTACCCTTTGTATATGGCTGAATAGCATCACTATTTATCTCTGTAAATACAGGCGACATAATTGCTATTGTAATAAATAAAGCAAGACTTACTAATACCTGATTCGGCGGCGTCGTCTGAGTACCTAAGGCAGTCCTTAAGAAATGAAATACAACAATAACTCTTGTAAAGGAAGTTACCATGATAAGTATTGATGGTGCAAGGGATAATATGGTAAGTAAGATAAGAATCTCCAATGTAGACTCCAGTTTCAAACTTCCATTATTAGATGATATTCTTAAATCCAATGTATTGTCATCACTATCCGGTTTACCGTCAATCTCATCCTGTGTATTTGAGTCCACATGTGTAGCTGCTACATATGCAGGTTGTGATGAAAAAAATATCAAACCAAATACTGCACAAAGTAATACTGACTTTAAAATCATTTTTATGTATTTTTTATTTTTAATTTTGTTTATCATATTAATAAATCTCCATGTTCATAAGTACATAATATATTACCTATTTTTGTGTTTTTTTTCGGTCATTTTTGAAAAAACTTCCTTAAATGATACATCCTGAATTTTTTCATCTGTCTCCGGGAAATTCAAATCCTCTTCATTAAGTTCCATAAGCTTTGTAACATTATCTTTAGACATAATAAAAGCAACATATCTATCACCAATTTTAGCGATATATATATATTTACCCGGAGAAAACTGATATGTTTCAACTATAGATATATTATTTGACTGCTTTTTTATCAAACCTGATTGGGCATACCATTTTGTAAAATAATATGATGCCGCCAAAATCAATATAAATACTATTAAAAGAACTATTAACTTTAAAACGCTGGCAGTTGTAGAAAACTCAGTCAATAATATAAGCATATCTACACCTCCAGCGTTTCGTATAATTTTAAATTATTTTAATATCTCTACCAGACGAATACCAAAATTCTCCTCGATAACAACAACTTCACCTTTTGCTACAAATTTACCATTTACAAGTACATCAACCGGCTCTCCGGCAAGCTTATCAAGCTCAATAATTGTACCAGGAGCAAAATCAAGAATCTCTTTTATGGATTTATTAGATCTGCCAAGTTCAACTGTTACCTCAAGAGGAACATCCATAATTAAATCAATGTTCTCCTGCTGCATAAGCGGACTTACACCGGCATTAAAAGGCTGGAACTGCGCAGACTGAACATTTACATTTGGTGCAGGCATCATATATGGCTGCTGCATCATCTGAGGCTGCTGCATCTGCATCTGTGACATATCCTGTACAGGTGGTACAGCCTGTGCTGCTGGCTGCGGTGCTGCCTGCTGTGGTGCAGGCTGTGGCTCTGCCGGTTGAGGTGCAGGCTGTGGTGCTGCCTGCTGTGGCTCTGCACCCTTTTTATCTCCAATAAACTTCTGATAAAGTTCACGTGCAAATTCAAATGGATATAACTGCATAATCTGGCTGTCAACCAAATCGCCTATCTTCATATCAAATGAAACCTGAACTATCTCTCCATTAAGAAAACTTGAAACCTCACTATCAGTAATCGTATCATTAAGATCAATAAGGCTTGCTGAAGGTGGACTGATATCCACTTTTTTCTCAAGCATTGAAGAAAGAGAAGTAGCCGCAGAACCCATCATCTGATTCATCGCTTCACTAATTGCACTCAGATGAAGTTCTGAAAGTTCTCCATCC
>JALERT010000171.1 GCA_022764445.1 Lachnospiraceae bacterium
TTCCATTCTTTATAGGTATCCATAAGTTCAAAATAAACGGTTTCACCTTCACCGATATAAAACATATCAAAAAAATCAGCTATAGGTTCAGGATTATATGAACATGGACCTCCACCAATTACAAAGGGATCAGCAAGTGTCCTTTCTTTTGCAATAAGTGGAATTCCTGATAAATCAAGTACCTGCAGTATATTGGTATAACACATCTCATACTGGAGCGTTATGCCAAGAAAATCAAAACATTTGACAGGATCCTGACTTTCAAGTGCAAATAAAGGGATATTCTTCTCACGCATGATCTTATCAAGATCTACCCATGGAGAGTAAACCCTTTCACAATATATGTCATCGCGCAGATTAAACATATCATAAAGTATCTGTATCCCAAGATGTGACATCCCGATTTCATAGACATCGGGAAAACACATACAAAAACGTATATCTACTTTTGATGGATCTTTTTTTATCATATTTATCTCGCCACCAATATATCTTGCAGGCTTGTCTACCGACAAAAGTATTTCATCACTTAATGCCAATTTTCTCATTTATGTCTCCATTCTTTATTTAATAATATAATTATTATACTCTGTATCCCTATTATTGTAACAGTTCAGCCTTCCATTCACTACATTCATAAAATCTGCCAGCAGTTGTTATATATTAATTTATGTTTACTACATTTATAATCTTCGTAACTGCTTTCCCAACCCATCTTAATATAATATCATAGTAATATTCATCTGATAAACAATTTTCTATATATTCTTTATTAAAACCATGATATGAAAAACCATTATATATTGCAATAACCAATATAAAAAAAATCATTCCGGCCGTCATAAATCTGAGCAGCCGGAATGAATATTCTGTCGAATATTGTTCACTATCATCTCTGCTGTCAGAAAATGCCTTTTTAGCCTCCATAACTCTTTCAGACCGGCTCTTAGACGGCATCTCCTGATAATCATCTCTTTCTATCATAATAACTTCCTCCATATAATGTTTTAGAATAATCTTTACTTTTCACACCTATAATGTTCACTGTAATGAAAAATCATTCTTATCAACATATATATGCAGCAGGTTATATGATAAATAACCTATTCCCAGCCTACATCAGGATATTCATGACATTTTTCTCTTGAAAAAAGTGTCTTTATAGCCTCTGTTGCCGGTACATTATTAAAGAGAACCTCATTGATCTGTTCTACTATAGGCATTGAAACATTATATTTCTTAGCAAGTCCATACGCTGCTTTAGCTGAATATACACCTTCCACTACCTGATTAACTTCTTTCATCGCTTCGTCCATAGTCTTACCCTGTCCGATAAGGACACCTGCATTATGATTTCGGCTGTGATTACTTGTACATGTAACTATAAGATCACCTATTCCTGAAAGACCACAGAAAGTTTCCATTCTTCCGCCCATTGCCACACCGAGTCTTGATATTTCCGTAATACCTCTTGTAATCAGTGCTGCCTTTGTATTATCTCCAAGTCCAAGACCATCACATACACCTGCTGCTAAAGCAATGACATTTTTGATGGCACCACCAAGTTCAATACCTATTATATCAGAACTTGTATAAACTCTGAATCTATCATTCATAAAAATTTCCTGAATGAATACTGCTGTTTCCTTACTTGTAGCACCCACAACAACTGTAGTTGGTATTCCTACTGATACCTCTTCTGCATGACTTGGTCCTGAAAGTACACATATGTCTCTGTCAGGAAGTTCCTCACAAAGAATTGTACGTAGAGTTTTTAAAGAGTTATCTTCTATTCCCTTACCGACATTTACTATTTTCTGTCCCTTTGGAATAAACTTCGCTGCATCATGAGCTGTTGCACGTACATATGGTGATGCAACAGAAAATACGATAAGGTCATATCCTGTACATGCTTCTTCGAGATTACTTGTTATAACAACAGAATCAGGGAGCTTTACACCCGGAAGTCGGTCTTTGTGTTCACGATATGTTGACAGCATATCAACTTCAGACTTAACGGCAGACCAAAGTGTTACTTCATGACCATGATTTGCAAGCATTATTGCTAAGGCTGTTCCCCAGCTTCCTGCTCCTAAAAAACTAACTTTACTCATCGTTTTATCCTCCTACGCCTCTTTTTTTGCACCTAACTTATTTTCATTGCCATGTATAAGTCTTACAATATTCTGACGATGCTGAAAATACGCCAATGCAGTGAAAAGAAGACTTATCACCATCATATGTATGAATTGACTGTTGTCACGATATAAAAGCAATGTATTTAAAGGAATATACCATACAACAAAAAGTGAACCTACAGATACATATCTTGTCACTGCAACAATAGCTACGAATAATGCAAGTCCTATAGGTATGAAAAGAGGATGCGCAGTTGACAGTATAACCGCTGCCGTAACTGCAATTCCCTTTCCACCTTTAAACTTAAGATAATATGGATAATTATGACCAAGAACAACTCCAAGACCACAATATAAACAGAGCAAATACCAGTTATCTGCAGTAGCAAAAAAATTTCTTATAATAAGAATCGGTATTACAGCTTTTGCAATATCACCCACAAACGTTATAAGCGCTGGAAGCTTGCCCAGTGTACGAAGGACATTGGTTGTTCCGGCATTACCGCTTCCCTTTGTCCTTATATCCATATAATAAAACTTTCCAACAAAATATCCGCTTGAGATACATCCGCAAAAATAACCTATAATCAAACAAATGATGTACTTTAACATTTTTTAATCTCCCCTCCAAAACTGTAATTTACTTTTCTTTTCGTTCTCTTATTATAAACTTAAGTGATGTACCGCCAAATCCAAATGCTTCACG
>JALERT010000224.1 GCA_022764445.1 Lachnospiraceae bacterium
GGGATAAGTATACGTTTAATAACATCTTTCGCTCCACGTATGCTGTTAGTAAGGGCGTTACCTATGTGTGGCATCTTCTTAAGTACATTTTCTACGTCTTCTTTTAATCCCGTATAGTTTGTATTGGTTCTTATCCTGCCAAGATAATTTGACATGCCTCCTACATTTTTTGAGATAGACATCTGATTGTCATTAAGAACAATTATAAGATTTGACTTAAGTCTTGCAGCATTATTGAGGGCTTCATATGCCATACCGCCTGATAAAGCACCATCACCGATTACTGCAAATACTTTACTTCTGCCACCTGTAATTTCACGTGCCTTTACAAGTCCGAGTGCTACACTTATTGATGTGGAACTGTGGCCTGTATCAAATGCATCACATTCACTTTCTGATATTTTGGGAAATCCACTCATTCCACCGTACTGACGGAGAGTATCGAATCCATCTCTTCTACCCGTAAGCAGCTTATGAGTATAGCTTTGATGACCAACATCCCAAACTATCTTATCATCTGGGAAGTCGCAGCAAAGATGTATAGCCATCGTCAGCTCTACAACTCCAAGATTTGAAGCAAGATGACCTCCTGTTCTGCTTATTTTCTTAACAAGAAAACGTCTTATCTCTTTCGCAAGTTGTTTATAATCTTCTGGATTAATATTTTTTATATCATTTGGATGATTTATCCGGTCAAGTAATTCGCTCACTTCTTTTCTCCTTACTTTTTACGCCTTACAAGCATTTCTATCAATGAATTGAGATATTCATTCTGAGCAGACATCCCCGCAAGAATGTCAAGAGCTTTTTCAGAATACTCTTCAACCGCTTTTACAGCCTTGTCCATTCCATAGATTGTGACATATGTGCATTTTTCATTCTTTTCGTCACTATGGACAGGCTTACCAAGTTCAGATGTTGTGCTTGTAATGTCGAGAATGTCATCCTGTATCTGAAATGCCATGCCGACATATCTTCCAACCTTCTCCATATCATTTATCATGTCATCATCTGCACCTGCAAGCGCTGCACCTGCCATAAGAGATGCCTCGATAAGAGCACTTGTCTTATGAAGGTAAATATACTCAAGCTCGTCCTCACTTACCTGACTTCCTGTTTTTTCAACGTCGACTACCTGTCCGCCAACCATGCCGTATACGCCTGCCTTACCGGACAATATCTGCAGTGCCTTTACACCGCTTCTTATATCTTCCATTGACATAATAGCATTAGCGGCAGTTTCATATGCATAGTTAAGAAGCGCATCACCTGTAAGTATACCCATATCTTCTCCATATACGACATGTGTAGTCTTACGTCCACGCCTGTATTCATCATTATCCATAGCAGGAAGGTCGTCATGAACAAGTGAGTAAGTGTGAATCATCTCAATCGCTGCCATAAATGGAGCTGCAACTTTTTCTTCTCTGCCTCCTGCAAGACTGTAGGCTTCCCACAGCATCATCGGACGAAGTCTTTTTCCTCCTCCCATAACGCTGTACTCCATTGCTTCGATTATGGTCTTTTGATGGGAACTCTCAGATGGAATATACTCTTTAAGTATACTCTCTATCCGTTCTGTCTTATTTTTCATTGTCTCTGTAAAATCTTTTTCATTCATTTTTAATAAATCAGACATTTCTTATTTATCCTCCTGTTTACTGTCTATGACAATGAGTTTTTTCTCTACCTTGTCTATCGCATCATTACAATTCTTAATGAGCTTCATCCCCTGCTCATATTTCTTGAATGATTCCTCTAATGATAATTCTCCACTCTGTAATTCATCTATTATACTGTCTATCCCCTCAAAAGACTCCTCAAGAGTCAACTTCTTTGCCGCCATCTTTTATGCTCCTTCGCTTTTTGTGTGTACATCATTAACCGTAACATCTGCATTTCCATCCCGTAAGGTAAGAATAAGCTTCTGACCTTTTGTTATCTGCTCTGTTGTCTTTATATTATTGCCATCCTCATCGGCTACATACGCATATCCCCCGGAAAGTTTATATAAAGGTGATAATCCCTTCATCTCTTCCGCATACAGCTCAAGCTGGTGTCTGGCAGATGTTAACTTCTGCTTCATTAATCTTTCAAGACATGACATACTGTCAGCAAGATAAAGTCTTTTTTGTCTTATCATATCTTCGGGACTTGAATGTTGAATAACAGTTCTGTAATGATTTAAACGCATCCTGCACAACTGCAGGGTATTATTCATCTGGTGTCTGAGTGTATAAGCAGCCTCC
This sequence comes from Lachnospiraceae bacterium, assembly GCA_022764445.1. Taxonomy (GTDB): domain Bacteria; phylum Bacillota; class Clostridia; order Lachnospirales; family Lachnospiraceae; genus Butyribacter. The sequence continues at coordinate 2,250 of JALERT010000224.1, forward strand.
CTAAGACCTACCTCAACTTCCCTGTAAGAATACACAGCAAGTTCTGCTGCTGCAGAAGGTGTAGGTGCTCTCAGATCTGCCGCAAAATCAGTAAGAGTTGTATCTGTTTCATGGCCTACTGCTGAAATTATGGGTTTGGTACATTCTGCAACTGATCTTACCAGTGCTTCTTCATTGAATGCCCAGAGATCTTCTATAGAGCCACCGCCGCGGCCTATTATTATAGTATCCACATCCGTCTTTTCAAAATATCTTATTCCTTCTATAACGGTTTGTGCCGCACCGTCACCCTGGACTTTTGCCGGATAAAGATATATCTGCACGTATGGATTACGCCTGTGGCTTACATTACATATATCCTGGATTACCGCTCCTGTCTCTGCTGTTACGACACCTATCTTAGCTGCATACTTCGGTACAGGCTTTTTTCTGCTATCATCAAAAAGCCCCTCTGCTAAGAGGCGCTTTTTCATTTTCTCATATTCTTCGTACAGTCTGCCGGAGCCCTCTTTGGTAATCTTACGGGCATATAGCTGATATCTTCCGTCACGCTCATATACACCTATGCTTCCTGATACGATTATACTCTGACCTTCCTCAAGCTTAAACTGCAGACCACTCCTTGAAGAAGCGAACATAACACAAGGAAGCTGGGAACTTTTATCTTTGATGGTAAAGTAAATATGACCTGATGAGTGATACTTACAGTTAGATACCTCACCCATCACAGATATATTTCTCAAAACATACTCCCTGAGAAACATATTTTTTATATACATATTTACCTGTGAAACAGAATTAATCTCTTCCATCAGCCGCTACTTTTCCTCCGGAAGCTCGCTCACAACTGAAGCCAGTATTCCATTGACAAAGCCTGATGCTTTATCCCCTCCGTATGATTTTGCGAGCTCAACTGCTTCATTAATTGCTACCTTATTGGGAACATCTTCATCATAAAGTATCTCAAAAACACCGAGTCTTAGTACAGTAAGCTCTGCCTTGGCGATACGGTCTACTGTCCATCCCTTTGCTTTTTCTTCTATCTTTGAATCTATCTCATCAAGATTCTCTATAACCTTATCAAACTTTTCCCTAAGCTCTTTTTTATTCTTTTCCGGAGCATCC
>JALERT010000011.1 GCA_022764445.1 Lachnospiraceae bacterium
CCTGCCTGTAACTTTCTGCCGAATACATCTGTAGTAGAAGTTCTTTTGGCTGTCTTTAATGCAATATCAGTTTTCTTATCGCTAAGTTTAACATTGTTATTTAATTTAATGATAATCTTAGATGAGAAGCCATCTTTTGCAGTATCATTACTGTAAGAAACAGTATAGTCGTTAGGTGTAGTAGGATTACCATCACTCTTCGTCGCATCAAATATGAAGTCTGAAGGACTAAATGAACCAATAATGACATTCTTCAAGTTGATAGTAGCTGTTGTTCCGTCAAATGACATATCACCCTTAGCTTCTGCTAAAGATTTAATATCATTTACTGCATCTCCTTTATCTACAGTTGTTGATGGGATTGTAAGACCAGCAGCTGTTTCAAGATTTGAAAGGACTACTGCACTATCTGCCTTGAATGCATCTTTGTCAGCTTCAACAAGATAAACATCATTTGTAACCATTTTTACTTTGGCACCGGCAACTTCTGATAAAGTTTTCTTTCCATATGTTGTATCAACAGTCCAGTTCTTTAAGTTCTCTACACTTGCCTGTGTTGGTACAGCCTTTGATTCGTCTATGGATAAAACGGCTACAGTCTTATCTTCATCCTCAGTTTTTCCTGCTTTTATCTTAGCAGAAAATTCAGTAGAATTTGCATAAGAAACTGTTCCACTATATGCAGTAACCGGTCTTCCTAATTCATCAACCAGGTTGTTAATAGTTAATGTATTATTTCCGTCTCCGAGATCTTTATAAAGTGTGATTATACGCTTAGTATAGTCGTCTTTTCCTTTGCTGTCCTTTCCAAGTTCAACATTTTTAATATCAACATTCTTTCCATCTTTGTCTTTAAGAACAATATTAGCTCTTACTTTATTGTCGTGTGTCAAGTCACCACTGAAATGTGATTTGTCATCATCTATTTCCTGATTGAATTCAACTTCAATAGTAGTTTTATTAGTTAATTTAACTGATGAAACCTCTGCAGTCTTATATTCAGGTACTGTTATATTAAATTTACCAATTTCAACCTTATTACCTGCTAAATCATAAGCTCCATCAACAAAGAAGTACTTAACGCCGCCAGGTATAAGCTTATCAAATGCCACCTTGATTGACTGTGCATCACTAGATTCATTTACTCTTCCTATTGCAATCTGATTTCCCTGAACTCCATCAACATTGTAATAAACACTAATATTACTGTTCTTTAAATCAATTGGCTTTGTGAATGTAACTTTTGCAGTCTTTCCATCTAACAATGTGAAGTTTTTAACAGTAGTAACTTCTTTATCAGCTTCATATGTAAATGTATGTTTCTCAGCAGTAAGTCTTAATCCTGCATAATCTGATATTCCATTTCCACCACCTACATATAAGTTGTAGTTTGAGCCCTGCTTCAAATTAGCATCTAATTGTATAACATAAGATGTTTCACCATTAGAAGCAGATACTATATCATAACCATTAACTAATGGATTTAATTTATCATCTAATTCTTTTCCTGTAGAATCTACAGTTACAAATTCTATATTATTAGACGGACTAAAGCGCTTAACTGGCTCGCTAAATGTTACCTGTAATAAATTTGGAGCTAATGTTTTAATTGATGTTGTTGTTGGACGGGTAGAATCATTTGATACTACTTTTGTAACTGACTTTTCAGTAAGATTCTTTCCGGCAGCTGACTTGATTTCTTTGTAAGCTGTAACTTCATATTCATAACCGTTAGTCATTGGTTGTTTTAATGTAATGATAGCAGTCTGTGCATCATCCTGTAATGTAATAACTTCGATGTTTTCACGTAATGGGAAGTCATCCTTTGTATTTAATGGATTAATTTTGTAGTTATCTTCATTTTCTACAGAAGCTCTGTCCATTGTGTTATTGAATTTAACTTCAATCTGCTTAGCGTTAATTGCCTTAACTGAAGAAACTGCTAAAGAAACATTTTTAAGCTCAGCTGTTACAGCTACATCGCCATTAACAACAACTGGTACTACAACATCATCATAACCAGCCTTGCTTACTACAACTTCATATGTACCATTAGGAAGTTTTGCTGTTGTGAATGAAGTTCCTTCTGCTGTACCTGCTGCATACACTGCTGTACCACTTACAACTTTGATGCCAACACCTGAAATATTCGAAGAAATCGTTATGGTACCCTCTGTCGCTACTGATGGTGTCTCTGTAGGAACTGGACTCTCTGTTACTAAAGGTGTCTCTGTAGGAGCTGGAGTAGCTTTCTCAACTTTAACTGTTACAGTAGCTGCCTTAACGCCTTTCTTTGCTCCAAGAGCCTTTACAGTAATCTTAGCTGTACCAGCCTTTTTAGCTGTTACTTTACCTTTTGAAGATACAGTAGCTACAGACTTATTGTTTGAAGTGAAAGATACCTTCTTGTTTGAAGCTGTTGAAGGTTTTACTGTAGTCTTAATAGTAGCTGTCTTACCTTCTTTAAGTTTAAGTGTCTTTGCATTAACACTTACTGATGTAGCGTAAGTCTTAACTGTAATCTTGCACTTATAAGCTTTCTTCTTATATGTAGCTGTTACAGTAGCTGTACCATTTTTCTTAGCTGTTACCTTACCTGTTGTCTTTCCTACAGTAAGGAGCTTAGTATTGCTTGATTTAAATGTTGCTTTTACTTTCTTACCACCAACGGTTAACTTTAATGTTGTGCTCTTCTGAGACTTTGAACCGTTAGTATAAAGCGTTGCTTTTGTCTTATTGAGCTTCGCTTTTTTTGTTTTAGCTGCAGATGCTGGCACGCTTACACTAGTCATAACCATAGCCAAACTTAAAACTGCTGCAGCAAGCTTAGTTGCATTTTTTCTCATAATAAAATATGCCTCCCTTATTTTTTTCTCTTTGCATGATACATCAATTAAGATAATTTGTCAACGACATCTTTTTATGAATTTCTTACGAAATCATTAACACTGTTACTGTGAATAGTATTATTTATATATGTACAAACTGCTGTGCTATTCACACGATGACACATTACCTTACGACGTATTACTATTGTAGAGTTACAATAACTGTCAACTGGAGATGCTCCCATTCCCATAACACCTATCGGAGTATATGGCAATTTTCTCCTTCTGACTATGTTACGAAGTCTAGTATACAATTATGGCTAAATATTGTCAATTAGGTGATTTTAATAAGTTAACCGCCATTTTTGGGCATATTGCACAAACAGAAAGGGCGTTGCATTAATGCAACGCCCTTTCTATACCTAGAAAAAATAAGAAAAGCAGATATCACAACTATGCTGTTTTATTATGAAGGGAGTATTCAACCAACATGTTGTATTTATCCTTCATACTGTAACACATTATATCTCATATGATACATTTCTGTCAAATGTTTCCTTGAATTTTTTTCTTTCCATGTAACAGTTCGTTACAGTCCACACTATATAAGCAAAAGCCCTAACAAAAAGAAACACACCGAATTTCTCCGATGTGTTCTTTTTTCTTCATTCAAAATATTATGACTGAAGCTGACTCTGGAAGTACTGCATGAAAGCAGCTGATACAGAGGTAAGCTCTTCTTCATCATCTATACCTTCAAGTATTGGCTCGCCATCTTCATTTTCATAATATCTGAAAAGTAAAAGCTCTTCTTCTCTTTCACCCGTAGTCGCGTTAATTTGAAATGTAGCTATGTATTCCTTATTAAGCTCTTCAATTTCCATATTAGCTATAGGTTCAACATCTAAGTCATTACCTTCTGCATCTGTTACAGTAAGAAGAATAGTCTCTTCACCTTCCTGATTAAAAAATAAATCGTAATTCTTATTATTCATAATTAATTGTAAATCCTTTCATATATAATAATATTTGCATAACCTTCATCCAATAGAAATTGTATCATTATGCATTAAGTATGTCAATTATAGAGTAAAAAAATAAGCAAACCTAGAATTCTAAGTTCACCTATCTCTTTTAGTGCGGAAGAAGGGACTTGAACCCTCACGTCGTTGCCAACACTAGATCCTTAGTCTAGCCTGTCTGCCAATTCCAGCACTTCCGCTTACCTTTTATTTATTTGTTCGTTGCTCTTGTGCCCTGCAACGATATCTATAATAACAGACAGACAATAATATGTCAACATCTTTTTTTAATTTTTTTCGACTTTTTGATAATCAATGTTACAGTTCACACCATATAAGTAAAATATAATATTCAAGCTTGTTTGTTATATTATATTTTACTTATATGGTGGAATAGCCTAACATTTTCTTCATGAATAAAACACAAGCTGCAAAGCAGCGACTGACAGCTTGCTGGCAGGTTTTATGAATGTAGAAAATGTTAGGCGTGAACTGTAACTTGTATTCTCCTTATGTTATCTCTCCCCAATCTTAAGGTTAGGGACTGCATTGAGATCGAGGCCGCTTCTTGTACCGGCAATATATTCGTAGTATCCCTGTACTGCTATCATGGCTGCGTTGTCTGTGCAGAATATTGGTGATGGATGATAAAGCTTTATGCCTGCTTCATCACAGCTTTTCTGCATGGCGGCTCTTAGTGCGGAGTTGGAAGCTACTCCTCCTGCGACTGCTATTTTGTCCTCTCCGAGCTTCCTGGCTGCTGCGACTGCTCTTCCTACGAGTACGTCTACTACTGCCTGCTGGAATGAAGCTGCTACATCTGCCCTGTTTATTTCTATACCTTTCATCTCACATCCGTTGAGATAATTAAGTACGGCTGACTTTACGCCTGAGAAGCTGAAGTCGTATTCGTGTCCGTCTATCTTGGCTCTTGGGAACTCTATGGCGTATGGATTACCCTCTTTGGCAAGCTTGTCTATCTTTGGTCCTCCGGGATATCCAAGTCCTATGGCTCTTGCTACTTTGTCAAATGCTTCTCCGGCTGCATCATCATGTGTGCATCCTATTATCTCGAACTTACCATACTCGAGTACACGAACAAGATGTGTATGACCTCCCGATACGACGAGACATAGAAATGGAGGTTCAAGGTCGGGATGCTCTATGTAGTTGGCTGCGATGTGCCCTTCTATATGATGAACTCCTACAAGTGGTTTGTGTGCTGCATACGCAACTGCTTTGGCAGCTCCTACTCCTACGAGAAGGGCACCTACAAGCCCCGGACCATACGTTACACTTACGGCATCTATGTCATCAAGAGTAACACCAGCCTCTGTAAGAGCTTCTTCGATGACCTGATTTATCTTTTCTATATGTTTGCGTGATGCTATTTCCGGTACAACGCCCCCATATAAAGTATGAATCGCTATCTGTGATGATATTATATTGGAAAGAACTTCTCTTCCATTTCTGACTACTGCTGCCGCAGTTTCATCACAAGAACTCTCTATACCAAGTATTAACGTATCCTTTGACATATTTTTTTCCTTTCTTATTAGCCTTCTTCTAATTAGCTGTGACAGCTGCGATATCGTCTTTATCTTTTGTTATGCTCCATCCGAGTATCTTCCACTCACCTTTTGAATCTTTACGGCACATGAATTTCTCATAAACCATTTCTCTCTCTGACTTCTTTTTAATAAGTGTAGCTGAAACGACTGTCGCACATTCTTTTCCATCAACCTCACCATACTTGACTTCACTGTTTGGCTCTACATTGTAATTTGATATTGTCTTTTTGTCGCTTTCATAAACTTCTTTGTCTTTCTTGAAGTTTTTAAGCATATTGTCCCATGAATTGTCTTCTGCTGCCAGAAATTCTTCGTCATACATAAGTCTTAACTGCTTAAGAAGTCCCTCAAAGTCCTTATCTTCAAGAGATGTGTTGTACATGCATTTATTGAATCTCCAATACATTTTAACAACCTCTGCCGGTGTCTCCGGATAGTTTGATTCCAGATCTTTTTTAAGAAGCTTCTCTACTTCTGTGGTTGGCTGCAGGGGATCTTCTGCTTTTTCTTTATCCTGCTTTGAGATAAAGTAAAAACCTGCAATCACTATTGCAGCGACACATACCATTAAAACTAATACACCTGTTATTTTCTTTGTTGTCTTTTTCATTTTAATACCGCACCTCTTTTCATTATACATAAATTAATCATTTGTTAATCCTTCGTCCGTTGGTTTTGATTACTGTACACATCTACGGTGTTACAGCTATGGTTTTTGTATATATTTTTTCGTCATTTGTCGGTAGTTTCATTAGCAGACTCATCCTGAAACTCCAGTGTCCTGCTCATTCTGTCTTTACCTGCGTATGTATTGGCAAATATCTTTCTTACAGGTTTCATATATTCATCCGGTCTTAGAAGTGACGGACTGTAGTGTGTGAGCCACAGCTCCGATACCCCTGCTTTCTTTGCTACATTGGCTGCTTCTGTAAATAGCATGTGTTTATTCTCTACCGCCTTCTGCTTTTTATCTTTCTCGCCATACATTCCTTCACATATGAGAAGGTCTGAGTCCGCAGCGTTATTTATAAGGTTCTGTACCGGTCTTGTGTCTGTACAATATGTAAGTTTTATTCCTTTTCTCGGCGGCCCTATCACCATGTCAGGAGTGTATGTTATGCCGTCAAGCTCTATTGTCTCTCCCTTTTGAAGACGGCTCCAAAGTTTAAGCGGTACATTGTTGCTTTTTGCAAGTTCCGGATGAAACTTTCCCCCTCTTGGAACTACTATTGAGTATCCATAGCATGTTACATTGTGATTTACTTTAAATGCTTTTATATGATAACCGTTTACCTCTATCTCCTGCTCTTTTTCGGTAAGTTCTATGAACTTTAGCTTGAATGGCAGACCAGGTGCGATTATTCTGAGAGAATTTACTACATTTTCAAGTCCCTTTGGTCCTATGAGCGTTACAGGTTCTGTCCTGTCGGAATTACCCATAGAGAGCAGGAGCCCTGGCAGACCGCTTATGTGATCGCCATGATAATGTGTGAAGCAGATGGTATCTATGGGATTGACGCTCCATCCTTTCTCTCTTATGGCTATCTGCGTTCCCTCTCCACAGTCTATGAGCAGGCTGCTCCCCTCAAGTCTTGTCATAAGTGCTGTAAGCCATCTCCCCGGAAGCGGCATCATGCCGCTTGTTCCAAGTAAACATACATCTAGCATATCAATATATTTCCTTTCATCGATATGTAATATAAGATGAGTTTCTTTTTATATTACATGTCTTTTACTTTATTTGAAATCCGCGAAGCTATAGCTCCGTTACATCCGTCTCTTTAAGAGGAATGGCAAATGTGCTGACAAATTTGTCATAACATTCCTCGCAGATGGTGAATGAGTGCATCTTAGCATCTTTATTGGAGAAATATCCCCACTCTTTTCTTGCTTCAAATGCATCTTCGAGCAGTATTCCGTTCTTCATATGAAGCTCTCTGCCGCATACGTTACAGTACATCTTATCAGCCACTTTGTCTCCTCCTTCTTTATTAATGCACTCTCGTAGTCTCCCTTGCACTTGCTTTTGCGGAAGTAGAAAGAGACTCCGAAAGTACATATTATATTTTTTCCTGTTCGCCTATATATCATACAAACAGTATATATTTACATATATTTTTTGTATAGTGGTAATGAGTGGAAGGCTCTTTTACCTTTCATCCGTGAATTTCTTTTCCATGATTAAAGCATCTTCGACAGGCTCTTTATAATAGCCTCTTCTTTTACCAATCTCTTTAAAGTCCATTTTGTGATAGAGCTTTATCGCCGGTTCATTTGATGCTCTGACTTCAAGCATTATCCTCTCTATACCATTTTGACGGCAAAGACGTATTCCCTCGCTAAGGAGCTCGTAGCCTGTATGCCTTTTCCTGTACTTTTCTTTAACTGCGATACTGCACAGGTCTGCGGTATCAAAGGATGTCCAAAAGCCTGCAAAGCCTATAACTTCGTCTTCTTCCTCTGCTATGATATAGATATTGTCAGGCTGTTCATACGCTTTTTCTATGCTTTCCCTGCTCCATGGCACTGCGAAGGATTCGTTCTCGATTCTGCACACATCGTCTATATCATCTTCAGTCATTATGCGTATATTCATTTTTAAGTTTCTCTTCTCTTTCTCTCTCTGCCTGTGATTTTCTAAGGTAGATTGGCTTGTGCTCTGCTGCCGTCTCTGTCCTGCCCTGACCGAAGTACACTATACCAAGTGCTGCTACCGCACCTGCGCTCTGCTTTGCCATATGCTCTGGTGCGAAGTCACATTTTCCCTTAAATTCAGCTTCTATAGTCTGTCTGTGCACATCGACTCCGTCTCCGAGAAATGTTACTTTTTCGCCGTATCTTTCAAGCTCTTCCATTATCTCATGTATATCTACGGCTTTCTGCTCTGAAAGGCGGCGAAGCTCACCGTCTTCCATTCTGTATATCGCTGTGTAGACCTGATTTCTCCTTGCATCCATGATAGGACAGATTATTCCGTCGGTTGCTGCAAGGCGATATGCAAGACCATCAAGCGTAGGTATAGGAACTATTGGCTTTTTGAGTGCAAGTCCAAGACCTTTTGCTGTGGATGAACCTATACGAAGTCCTGTAAATGAGCCGGGACCTGCGGCTACGGCTATGGCATCTACTTCCTCCAGCTTAACACCTGACATCTTTACTACCATATCTATCATAGGAAGGAGTGTCTGTGAATGTGTCTGCTTATTGTTGACCGTGAATTCAGCAATTATATTTTTTTCATCGGCTATGGCGGCTGATGCAACTATCCCCGAACTGTCTATACCAAGTATCTTCATTGCTTTCCTCCTAATATAATTTTCTAAGTCTTCAAGCTTATTCTTTGATATGATTTCTATCATCAATCGTTATCTTTCTATAGTCAAATCCTTTTTCAAGATCTTTTTCTATAGTAACTGACATACATTTATCAGGAAGAATTTCTTCGATAAGCTCTGCCCACTCTATAAGGCATACGCCTTCGCCGTAGAAGTAATCTTCGTACCCTATCTCGTCCATTTCTTCGATATCGGCTATCCTGTATACATCGAAGTGGTAGAGGGGAATTCTTCCTTCTTCGTATATCTGCATTATGGTAAATGTGGGGCTGCTTATGGGTTCTTCTATACCAAGACCTTTTCCGAAGCCTTTTGTAAATACCGTCTTGCCGACACCCAGGTCGCCATTTAGAAGTATTATGTCTCCGGGTTTACATTTCTCGCCAAGTTCCTTACCTATATTAAATGTATCTTTTTCACTAAAGCTTTCCATTATGCTTTCAGTCATTATTGTTCCTCTTCTTTATTATAATTGTCTCATTATCATGAAATTCTGTTTTGGCTTTATTCCTAATCTTCTGGAAGATTATTTTTCTTCCTGAACTTCCGGCTGACTACTTTCTTCCTGCACTTCCGGCTGGCTGCTTTCTTCCTGCACTTCCGGCTGACTGCTTTCTTCCTGCACTTCCGGCTGGCTGCTTTCTTCCTGAGCTTCCGGCTCAGGCTCATAGTCTTTGTACTCTTCCATCTTGGCACCTATCAGTGAATTAATCTCGTCAAACGTTTCGCCGCACTGTGACTTTGGAAATATAAAGGCTCTTACCGGTGACATATAGACATATAATGCTTTACCTGTTGCTACTTTCTTTTTTATCTCATACCAGTTTACTTTAGCCTCGTTTTCTCCCTGACTGATGGTTATACCGTCTTCTGCCAGTTTATAATGAAGCTTAGCGTTGATATTTTTATTGCGTTTTACCTGTATACGGGCTTTATTGTAAAGCATCAATGGCTGTATAACAGTAAAGATAAGTCCTATTATAATGAGGGCCATTATGGCTGTAGTATCAAGTTCTTTGAACTTTACGGCGCATACTATAAGACTCACAATACTGATTATCACACCAAATATACCTGAAATACCCGAGTAGGTGTGGCGCATCAAAAAAGAAAAAAGATCTCCCGTCCCAAGATCTACATCAAAGTTTATCTCTTTCATATCTGATCTCCTGTCATATATTTTAATTTCCTTACAATTCACACCTGACATTTTCTACATTCATAAAACCTGCCGGTGGTTGTCAAGCTTGCAATCAAACTGTAACACATTATATCATTATATATATTTTTTAATAAAAAAACAATACACCTCATAAGTCATTTATGATATGATGATAAATGGGTTACAGTTCACACTATATCAGCACTATATAATATTCAAGCTTGCTTGTTGTATTATATAGTGCTGATATAGTGGAATAGCCTAACATTTCCTTCATGAATAAAACATAAGCTGCGAAGCAGCGACTGACAGCTTGCTGGCAGGTTTTATGAATGTAGGAAATGTTAGGTGTGAACTGTAACTAAATAGTAACAGTTCAGCCATATAAATAATAGATAGGATTCGAGCTTGCTCGGTATACTATCTATTATTTATATGGTAGAATAGCCTTTCATTCACGTAATGAATAAAACAAAAGCTGCGAAGCAGCGGCTGACAGCAGTCCATAACTATATTATTTTTTATATATAACAACTGCTGGCAGGTTTTATGAATGTAGTGTATGAAAGGCTGAACTGTTACTATAAATAACTTACAGTTCAGAGGGGTGATTTTATGGAGAATAGATACAATTCACTTGAGGAGCAGATTGAGAGTGAAATTGATTTTGATAAACTTGAGGAGCTTTGTGAACATATAACGGATGCTATTCGTGAGATACTTACATCATGTGGTCTTTATTTCAGAATATTTTCAAGGGTTAAGTCTGTTGAGTCGATTGCGGAGAAGATACGGCGTGGCAATTACGGTACAGAGGAAAATCCTAAGAAGATACAGGATCTTTTGGGAGTCCGCGTAGTACTTTATTACTATGACGACCTTAGTATATGCCGCGATATAATGGAAAGCACTTTTAAGCTTGTGGATAACTGGTCACGCGCTTCGCTTAATGTCAATGAATTTAAGGCTACTAAGATTAATGGTGTATTTAATTATCCTGAGGAGTATCTTATTGCCTACAAAAGGGAACTTTGGACGCTGCCTATTGATACGACTTTTGAGATACAGTTCCGTACTATGTTCTTTGAGGGATGGCATGAGATTGAACATGACATGAGATATAAAAGTGTCCTTACTGATGATGAATTCTGGGCAGGTAATGAGGAGTTATCCCGTATACTTAACTGTATACTTGCCAATCTTGAGCTTAGCGACTGGTCGCTTGTGCAGCTCTTTGAACAGCTTTCATATAATCATTATAAAAAGGGAAACTGGGAACTTATGTTAAAGAGTCATTTTCGTATCAAGATGGATGATATGGAAAGGCTTGATGATGGTATTATACAAATTTTTGATAATAATAGGGAAATCGCCAAGATGTTTTTTAAGTTTTCACGCCATAATCTTATAAAGGAACTTCTTAAGTATGATCATCCTCATGTTAATTATAATCTTATCGTGAAGCTTATTAATGATTCCCATGTCCACAATGAAGAAATATCTGCGATATGCGATAATCTTTCTATACAAAATGAGGAACATGTATACCATAAGGAGACTTTTGCAAGACTTGAGTCAAATATACTCTTTCATCTTGAACTTCCTCTTTTCCATAAAGATACAAGAAAGATTGAATCTGAATTTAACAGTGCTTCTTCTATAATATACAAATGGGTTCGTTTTAAGTTAAATCCTGTATTTGAGGATATACCTTCAGAGCTTTCTGCGTATAAGAATAAGCTTCCCGGATATCAGGTAAAGATTGAGTACCAGCCTGAAAATCTTCTTTTAAATGTAAAAATGCATTATATAGACAGTAGGCTTGTGGGAACGCTTTGGCATGTACACACATCTGTAGCACTTCTAAGTGACGGACGTCTTCATTTCTATCATATGACTTCACGCGATATGCCGCGCGGAGTAAGCGACCATTATACATTTCTTAAACCTTCATTTATGACCGATCTTTCCAATAAGGTTGGTATAACTGATATAATCAGGCTTAACAGTAAGGCTGCTTTTGTAACCAATGATGAAGAATATAATAGATTTAAAGACCTTATATCTGACCATGACAGAATGCTTCCGACAGTTGCCATTGTACAGAATGAAGTATCTGCTGATTCGGATACGAAAAATGATGAATTCAGGGACGGATACGACATGAATACCTTCACAATCAATGGTACACGTCTGGCAAAGGTTGTAGGACACTACTGTCACGTATTCATGCTTGACCACGATTTTGCCGGAACTTTCGCCAGAGATAATGATATTGACAAAACTACTGCAAGTGGCTGTATATGCATTTTCTGGCCTTATGCTGTTAATAAACCGATGGATCTTTTTACACGTGATATGGTTTGCAGTACACAGTTTGATTTTAACAAATCTGCTTTTCATGATGACAATATAAATGAAAAGGCATTTCGCCATAAACTTGTCCAGATTATAAAGGATGACAATGTAAGCCGGTAAAACCAAAAACGGTGTATCTTCCTCTGGAGGAAGATACACCGTTTTTACTATATACACCGCTTCTTTATTCAGGTTTGACTGTTATTTTTTTAACTGCAATCTTTCCATTATATTTTCTTGCAACAGTTATCTTAATACTGTTGTCATATTTTGTTCCCATAAGGGCTGTATGTAACTGACTGACGGAATTTATCTTTTTTTCATTTACCTTTGTAATGATATCTGCCACTCGCATCCCAGAATTATAGGCAGGTGAATTCGGATATACAGATGTAACATAAATGCCTTCTTCTATATTGTGATTCTTTGCAGACTCACTATCAACATCTTTTCCTTCTATACCAAGATAAGGTGCATTTTTACCTTCAATCATCAGACGAAGCACATCCTGTATACTTGAAAGCTCTACAAATCCTACAACTGTATCACCCATTATATTTTCAAATGAATCTGTTATAAACCCTGTGATACATCCCCTTGTATTAAGAATTATACCATTTGTGTCGGGAGAACGCGGAATATCCGTAGACAAAAGCTTTATCTCATTATCAGGAACACTTGCCCTTATCTGAGACTGTGTAATCGTTCCAATCATAACCGAATACATAACTCCGCTTGGTGCGCCTACAGCTATTACTTTTGAGCCTACTGCAAGATTACTGTTAATACTAGCATAATTTGCTATTTTTACATCTAACTTTGTGGTTGAATCCACTTTCTCTTTCTTTACTTTTATAACTGCAAGATCAATATTTTTATCCGCTGCAGAAACTTCAGCATGAACAGTAGTCTGATTATAAAATTCAACCTCAATACTTCCCGCATTGATAACTGTTACCGCTTTTGTAACAATATAGTAATAATAGTAATCTTCCTTAACAATTACACCGTATGAGTCATGACTGCCTCTTTCACCTACAATAGAATTAAGAACTTCTCCTCTTTTGTATCCTTTTACGGTAACTAATGAATACTTACATGCTTCACCGACTGAAGCTATACTTCTGCTAAGTTTTGAATATTCATATATCTTATCTGCATCTGAATCATCACCCTGATCATCATCTGTATCATTTACGCTATTATTTAACGTATCATCTGAAAGTGTATTATCATCATTTAATGTACTACCTGATGCAACGACCTCTTTTTCATCATTATTCATCATATTTTGCATGATTGTACAAAATACTACTGCTGATACAGAGCCAAATACTGTAGCAAGCAGTACCGTAATAAAAAGCCTGCGGACAGTCCTCATAATACGCTTGCGCTTTTGTGGCTTTACCTGTTCCCTGATAAACTTGTATTTCTTTTTCTCATGTTCTTTTTCATCTAAAATTTTCTTTCTTCTCTCCGTCATTATTACCCCTCTTTTAAGCCTTTTTTCAAATATTCATTCCCTAATAACCATTCTTTTTAGATTACAGTTCACACCTAAAATTGGCTACATCATCATGTAATATTATATCCTTCATTTATGAATAGACTATGAATATACTGTTTACAAATACACTTTAAAAATAAAAATACTGGCAATAAACATTAGGAATGGCGTATTATAGTTCACACTTGATTAGATATAATAATGTAGTGTATTATGTATATATCTTTCTTTTTGGAAGTTGATTTGATACAGTTGCAAAGCAGTGACTGACAGGTTCTATGAATGTAGGAAATGTTAGGTGTGAACTGTAACGTATCAGGAAACGAGGTAATATTATATGAATTTAAAAGCTATACATACTCTTGAGTATGATAAAATCATAAAGGAACTTGAAGCACAGGCTGCATCACCACTTGGTAAGGAATACTGCAAAAAACTCCTCCCTTCTAATGACAGGGAGTGGATTTTGCAGGCACAGCGTGAGACTTCTGATGCACTTACACATATCCTTACACGTGGAGAGGTATCTTTCAGAGGCGTTAAGGATATACGTCCAAGCCTTGAAAGACTTAAGGTTGGCTCAATCCTTAGCAGTACGGAACTTCTGGGCATCTCTGAACTTCTATCTACAGCCGGAAGTATAAAAGCATATTTCAGACAAAGCCTTAATGATGATGAGGAAACGGGAGATTCACTTAACGAACGTTATCAGCTTATAGAACCTCTTTACCCTCTTATGCAGGAGATAAAGAGATGTATTATCGCCGAAGATGAGATTGCAGATGATGCAAGTCCGGGACTTGCCAATGTCCGAAGAAAGCTTAAATCATCTAACGATAAGATACATGAACAGCTTAACAGTATCCTGAACAGCGGAAGCAGAAGTATGCTTCAGGATGCTATTATCACTATGCGTAATGGAAGATATTGTCTTCCTGTCAAGGCTGAATACCGTTCTTCTTTTGGCGGTATGCTTCATGACCAGTCAGCGACGGGCTCTACGCTTTTTATAGAGCCATCTTCTGTCGTCAAGCTCAATAATGAAATTAAAGAGCTTGAGATTAAAGAGCAGGATGAGATTGAAAAGATACTTGCAGACCTTAGTAACCAGGCAGCCGAGCAGGAGTTTTTCTTAGCTCAGGATTTTAAAATTCTTTCTGAACTGGACTTTATATTTGCCAAAGGTATGCTTTCTAAAAAACTTAAGGCAACTGAGCCTAAGTTTCCGGAGGAAAATTATATTGAGATAAAGATGGGACGTCATCCACTTATCGATCCTGAAAAGGTTGTTCCTATCACACTTCATCTCGGAAAGGATTTTAGTGTGCTTGTTGTCACCGGACCAAATACGGGCGGTAAAACTGTTTCTTTAAAGACTATCGGTCTTTTTACTCTTATGGGACAGGCAGGACTTCACATACCGGCTTCTTTTGGCTCATGCCTTAGAATATTTGATGAAGTTTATGCTGATATAGGTGACGAGCAAAGTATAGAGCAAAGTCTTAGTACATTTTCATCTCACATGGTAAATACTGTATCTATACTTAATGCGGCTGACGAAAACAGTCTTGTTCTCTTCGATGAGCTCGGAGCCGGAACTGACCCTATAGAGGGTGCTGCGCTTGCTACAGCTATTCTCTCCAACCTTCACAAAAGACACTGTACCGTAATGGCTACTACACATTACAGTGAACTTAAGCTTTACGCTTTACAGACTCCTGATGTAGAGAATGCATGCTGTGAATTTGATGTTACCACGCTAAGACCAACATACCGACTCTTAATCGGCGTTCCCGGTAAGAGTAATGCTTTTGCAATCTCAAGCAAGCTCGGACTTTCTTCTGACATAATCGAGGATGCAAAGAAGCACGTCGATTCTGATGCAAAACATTTCGAGGATGTACTTAGTGACCTGGAAGCGACAAGAGTACAGCTTGAAAAGGAGCATGAAACGGTATCTTCAAACCGCAAGGAGATATCCCTTCTTAAGAAGGAACTTAAAGAAAAGACCGAAAAGCTTGAAAGTTCTAAGGAACGCATAATTCAAAATGCCAATGAAGAAGCTGCAAGAATACTTGCTGATGCTAAGTCATATGCAGATGAAACTATACGAAAGTATACAAAATGGGCATCGAGCGATAAGCATATACGCGAGATGGAAGCTGCTAGAACTGAACTTCGCAATAAGATGAATAATAATCAGTCTAAGACCGTAATTAAGAAGGATAAACCAAAGGTTAAAAAGATTAAACCTTCTGATCTTTTCATAGGAGCTAATGTAAGGGTTATATCTCTTGGTGCGACAGGTACTGTCAGTACTCTCCCTAATGAAAAGGGCGATTTCTTTGTACAGGCCGGACTTATAAGAACTAAAGTAAGTATAAAGGATATAGAACTTCTTCCTCAGGAAAAACCTGCTCCTGAGACTAAGAAAAATAACGGAAGCGGTAAGATTCGTATGAATAAGGCTGCCTCTGTACACCAGGAGGTTAATCTTATCGGTATGACTGTTGACCAGGCTATGCCTGTGCTTGAAAAGTATCTTGATGATGCTTATCTTGCACATATGACACAGGTTACTGTTATACATGGCCGCGGCACAGGCGCGCTCCGTAAAGCAGTTCATGATCACCTTAAGAGAACAAAATATGTTAAATCATTCCGACTCGGTGAATTTGGCGAAGGTGATATGGGTGTTACCATTGTGACATTTAAATAGACTAATGTAGCAGAATAACCTGACAGTTCCTGGCAAATTTTATGAATGTAGTAAATTCCAGGTCTAAACAATATGTAACATCAATAAAAAGGGGAGGATTTTAAAATGGCTGAAAAACAAAAAGTTCTGATCGTAGATGATGATGAAAATATCGCAGAACTTATAGGACTGTATCTTAACAAAGAATGTTTTGATACTCATATAGTAAATGATGGAGAGGCCGCGATTGAAGCTGTGGGTGAATACAATCCTGATATCGTACTTCTTGATATTATGCTTCCGGGCATTGATGGTTACGAGGTTCTTCGCGAGATAAGAAAATCTTCGTCTCTTCCTGTTATCATGCTTTCTGCAAAGGGTGAAACTTTCGACAAGGTTCTTGGTCTGGAGCTTGGCGCTGATGACTATATAATGAAACCTTTTGACTCAAAGGAAATGGTGGCGAGAGTTAAGGCGGTTCTAAGAAGAACTACAACGAATGAGCCGACAGTTGCCGATGATTCGGAGCTGGTTACAGAGTGTGTATCATATCCTGATCTTGTCATCAACCAGACATATTATACTGTAACATATAAGAATGAGAAAATTGAAATGCCGCCAAAGGAGCTTGAACTTTTATACTTCCTGGCTTCACATCCAAATCAGGTATTTACAAGGGAACAGCTTCTTGATCATATATGGAGTTATGACTATATGGGAGATACTCGAACTGTTGATGTTCACATTAAACGTATTCGTGAAAAAATCGGTCCGCATGATGACTGGGACATAAAAACCGTCTGGGGTATAGGCTATAAGTTTGAATATGCCGGAAAGCGTAAAGGCATATGAAACTCTCACTAAGACTTAAGTACGCTCTTTCATATCTCATTATAGTGCTTGCGATAGTTTTCATCACGAATACGTATGGCTATAAACTTATATATGATGCCATTCTCTCTGAAACTGAAACATGTATGTATAATGAAGCGACCAACATCACCAATTCATACCTTCGTAATTCATATCTTATAGAAAGTTCCATTCCAACGCTTAGGAAGCTCTTTGCTTCTACTGAACATCTTACCAATACGCGAATATGGATTACCGATCCCTCAGGAAGGATTGTTATTGATTCTCATATTAAAAACGATTTAGAAGGTAAAAATATTAATTCATACGATAAGAATTTTCTTTCTAATCAGACTATTAACAAAACAACTATTCATAGGCTTTTGAACAAAGAATCCATTGCTGTCATTTATCCTGTCACATCAAATGTCGATACTATTGCATATGTTGTTTTATTATCTTCTCTTGATGACGTTGAACAGAAAGCACTAGGATATACTGATTCTATTATAATTTCTTTATTTATAGTTTCGGGTATTATATTCTTTGTTCTTTTGCTTTTATATATACAGACTGTATATCCATTAAAAGCAATGACAAAAGCAGCTAAGGAATATGCCTCGGGACACTTTGACTATCCTATGGTAAATATAAACGGTCATGACCAGGCGGAACTTGCCGCAGCCATACGTTATCTTGCCGACAAGATGCATGATATGAATGATTACCAGAAAAAGTTTATAGCTAATGTCTCACACGACTTCAGATCGCCGCTTACCTCTATCAAAGGTTATGCTACGGCTATGGCAGATGGCACCATTCCTCCTGAAATGCAGGGCAAATACCTCGATATTATATTATTTGAGACAGAACGACTTACTAAACTTACAACTAATCTGCTTTCATTAAGCGAATTGGAAAATAAGGGACTTCCTATAAAGATAACTACTTTTGATATAAATCATGAGATAAAGCGCTGTTCTGCCACTTTTGAGCAAAGATGTACAGAAAAGCATATATCTCTTGAACTTACATTTGACACAAAGGAGCTTTATGTGGATGCTGATGTTGACAAGATAGAGCAGGTAATCCAAAACCTTTTAGATAATGCCATCAAGTTCAGCAATAATAATTCTGTCATTGAAATACATACAGCAGAAAAAAATAACAAGATATTTGTATCTGTAAAGGATCATGGTATAGGAATACCGAAAGAAAGTATCAATAAGGTATGGGAAAGATTCTATAAATCAGACCAGTCACGTGGTAAGGATAAAAAGGGTACAGGTCTTGGTCTTTCCATAACAAGAGAAATAATAGAAGCTCATGGCGAGAATATTAATGTAATTAGTACAGAAGGTGTCGGTACAGAGTTTATCTTTACACTTCCTGCACATACAGATAAATCTCAATCGTAAACTATGGGATAGTGCGTTATTTTATAAAAACAATTAACGGTGCGATAAAGAAACGACAATAAATTTTATCCTAAAGAAAACTGTAAATTATTTTATAATGAAAAAACGTAAAAAATGATAAAATCATTTTTTACGTTTTTTCTTTACAGTCTATTGTGTCTATTTCGCATAATCTGTAACTCTGGACTCTCTTATGACATTTACTTTAATCTGTCCCGGATACTTCAATTCATCTTCAATCTGCTTTGAAATATCTCTTGCAAGAAGTACCATATCATCATCTGATACCTTTTCAGGTATAACCATAACACGCACTTCACGTCCTGCCTGAATTGCAAATGACTTTTCAACACCCTTAAAGCTATTGGAAATGTCTTCTAACTGTTTCAATCTGTTTGTATATGTTTCTAACGTTTCTCTACGTGCTCCCGGACGAGCCGCTGAAATAGTATCAGCTGCCTGCACTATACACGCTATAAGAGATTCCGGTTCAACATCGCCATGATGCGCCTCTACTGCATTAACTACAACCGGAGACTCTTTATATTTGCGGCAAAGATCTGCACCAATCTGAACATGGGTTCCTTCCATCTCCTGATCTACAGACTTACCAATATCGTGCAACAAACCAGCTCTCTTAGCCACTCTTACATCTACACCTATCTCTCCTGCAAGAAGTCCTGCTAAATGCGCAACTTCTATGGAATGTTTTAATGCATTCTGACCATAGCTGGTTCTGAATTTCATTCTTCCTAATAAACGAATAAGTTCCGGATTGATACCATGAACTCCTACTTCAAGAGTAGCTGCTTCGCCTTCTTCACGAATCATTGACTCAACTTCTTTCTGAGCCTTTTCAACCATTTCTTCTATTCTGGCCGGATGGATTCTTCCATCGACAATAAGTTTTTCAAGGGCTATCCTTGCTACTTCTCGTCTTACACCATCAAACCCCGATAATACTACGGCTTCAGGTGTATCATCAATTATAAGATTAACACCGGTAAGAGTCTCTAAAGTACGTATGTTACGTCCTTCACGACCTATTATCCTACCTTTCATCTCATCATTTGGCAGCTGCACAACAGATATCGTTGTCTCTGCAACATGATCAGCAGCACAGCGCTGTATCGCAGTAACAATATAATCTTTCGCTCTCTTGTCAGCTTCTTCTTTCACTCTTCTGTCAGCTTCTTTTATAAGAACTGCAGTTTCATGTTTTACATCGTCTTCAACAGATTTTAACAGATATTCCTTTGCTTGTTCAGTAGTCAGACCAGAAATCTTCTCAAGTTCCTGCAAATGACTATTCTTAATTTCTTCAACTTCCTGCTTCTGCTGATCTAACTCAGCATCCTTTGCATTTAACTTAGCTTCTTTCTTCTCTAAAACTTCTGACTTTTTATCCAGAGCTTCCTCCTTCGATAACACTCGTTTCTCATATCGCTGTATCTCGGCTCTTCGCTCTTTGGACTCACGCTCTATCTCATTCTTATTCTTAAGAGCTTCCTCCTTTGCTTCGAGCAGCGCTTCACGTTTCTTTGTCTCGGCAGTCTTTAAAGCTTCATCTATAATCTGACGTGCTTTCTCCTCTGCACTGCCAATCTTTGCCTCTTCAACCTTCTTGTAATTGCTTATGGCAACTGATTTGACAATCAACGCAGTAACGACAATCGCAACTAATAGAATCACAATGGCTATTATAATATAAACCATTGGTTTCATCGAACAGGAGCACCTCCTTATTTATTTTCATTGTACGCAGTACAACAATATAATTTTATACTTTTTTAACTAATATGTCAAGGGAATGGCATGCACAGATTATGCATCTTTAACATAAATGTTACAGTAATTATATTTATAAAAGTTAAGTAAATACTTGAATAAATAACAGGAATTAGATATTATATAAACAAAAGGAGGTGGAATTATGCCAAGTGGAGCTGATATTATTAAGGATTATGTAACAGAATTTTCACGACTTCAAGATTGGATGATTCCAATTAAAGAAGTAGCACCAGAAACGTATGAATCAATGCACAAGCGTTATATTGAGTTAAAAGTAACACTCACAAGTCTTGGCGTAAATATTACAGAACTCGACAGAATAAAAGAATAATGAATAATTAGAGGGGCAGATATAATGTGACATATCTGCCCTTTTGTTGTGTAATATTGATATAGCGTGAACAGTAACCATAAATGGTAACTGTTACCATTATGTTGCAGCAGATAGTCTGACAAATACTAGTAGATCAAATAATAAATAACTGGCTACATTTTACAAAACGTCTTCTGATGAAATTTCATCAAGCTTATACGTC
>JALERT010000048.1 GCA_022764445.1 Lachnospiraceae bacterium
ATTTGGATACCTCCTATGTTTTGATGATATGGCCTGCGAAACCAATATCATTATAGCATAGGAGTTTTTGGTACTTTAGGTAACGCTCCGGCTTTGCCAGTTCCCCCATTTCAAATGGGGGATTAAAAACCTAGTCATTCAAATAAAACAACAAATCGAAACAAATTATTTTCATGTCTAATTACACATGTGCCACCATATTTGTCTACTACCTCTCTTACATTACGGATTCCCATTCCATGCATAGATGTATCTTCTTTGCTAGTCTGGTAACTACCGTTGATTATAACAGGATTATCAACAAAAGTATTAACAACCGAAATCACAATCTGCTCATTTTCATGTACAAATTTAACTTTTATCATTTTTTCATCACATTTTTCACAAGCCTCCAAAGCATTATCCAACAGATTAGATAAAATAACAACAATATCCTCATCCGATATTGATAAATCTGATAGGTCGTTTATCTTTAACACAAAAACAATCCCTTTTTCCCTCGCCTCTTGATACTTTGTGTTCAATATTGCATTTACAATTACATGATTAGTGTCAATAAAATCTATATTATGTGCAATTTCCTCATTAGTTTTGTCCAAATACCTGTCCAATTCTTTCAACTCACGTTTCTTTACCAATGCAGATACAACCATCATTTGATTTTTATATTCGTGTTCCCTTTTACATTGTTTATCATAATTTTCCGAAATCTGGCGATACAACCTCGTATCATTTTTCACCCGTTCACGAAATAATTTATCTTTCCTAATCTGCGCTTCTCGTTCCAAAATATCATGTATCAAATAGAACACCAAAACATTTATTACTAACAAGCCAAAAGCTATACACAATAAAACATTTTTCTGTTTAACATCTACTATAGCATCAAAATTTGCTAACATCGCCATAATAGAACCAATCGTAAATATTGGAAAAATCGCAAACCGCACCCATTCAAACTCTGTCATCATACTTGCACTGCTATTTGTAAAACATCGCCTAATTCCCAGAATGATACAAAACAACAAAATCTGGCTTAAACATCCCATAAGCAGACTTATTGCCTGAGATAATAACTGTTCTTTCTGTATATGAACAAAGAAATGCTCAATCATTGTCAGGGAAATATAATCCGTTGTAATGCAAAGCCCCTCATATAGTAACATAAATATAAATATCCGAATTATTTTTTGCTTAAAATAAATCCACATAAAAAACGTACCACATAAAATGATGCCTGCTACCTTCACAAACATATATCTTGCAAATAGCACTGACTGCATATATTCTACAATGACTACTCCCATAAGTAATAAAAAACCATATACATCATTTGAAATACGCTTTTTTGCAAATGTTTCTATAAATATCTTACACAAAGTAACATACAATATCGTGTAAATAATCCCATATATATGCAATAGCATCTAAATTTCTCCCTTATAGTATATAAATTGTTCTCTAACATCATTATATTTGGGCTGAGAAATACTAACTGTGTCACCAGTAGATAATCTCGCCGAATAACGTTCTACTTTTTCCATATACTTCAAATTGACCAAATAACTTTTATGTACTCTACAGAAATTAAAATCATGTAGCATTTCATCTATGTAATCTAACCGTCCATATATAGTGTACCTACCTGATTTTTTTCCTGTCAAATGAAATACCAGTTTATGAAGATTACTTTCAATGTACAAAATATCATCTAAAAAAAGGGTCTTTCGCCCTTCCTGAAAATCAAAGGTATATTTATTTTCCACATAATGCATTTTGCATATAATCGTATCCAAACATTCTATGATTGCCTTTTCTAATGAATCATTATCCTTAAGAATATATCTTACCGCATCTACTTTATATCCTTCTAAAGAATATGTAATAAATGCTGTTACAAAAACAATGTATGCCTCCTTCGTATATTGTCGGATTTTTCTTGCAGTCTCCAATCCATTCATTTCCCTCATATTAATATCTAAAAACACAATATCATACTTAGAAATTCTGTCTCCAACAGCCATAAATTCAACCCCTGATACAAATGTATCAATACGAAACTGATATCCAAAACGATTCATATATCTGGAAATCAATTCTTTCTCCTGCTCTAAAAAATATTCTTCATCATCGCAAATTGCAATTTCCAGCATCATACCCTCCAAATTACATTCTCTACCGATTCCTTTCTGCATATAGCATGACTGTACAGGAACTTTCATTCTTTGTATATCCCTTATTCTTATTAATTATACTTCCTTATAATCTCACAAAGTCTGTCATACTTTTTCTTGAGTTCTTCAAAAAGCTCAGATGTACCTTCAAGAACACCTGCACGAAGCTTCTCAACAAGTGGTACATCTGCTTCAAGCAGATTGTCAAACCCAAGATTGCCACATAATCCCTTAATAGTATGGGCACACTTAAATGCTTCCTCTGCATTTTTTTCATCAAGATATTTTTCAAGCTGCATAACATTTTCGTCAGCCAGGAATTTTACAAGAAACTTCTGATAAAGCTCCTCTCTGCCCATAAAACGTTCTAACGTTTTATAATAATCGACACCTTCTGCAATCAATTCATCTCTAAAATTCTCATCCATTTTATCGCACCCCTCAATCTTATGTATATTTCATCACTATTTGCAATCAAGTGTAATTATAACTTATTGCCAAAATTTAGTAAAGTAAATTTCGCTACTGTAGCACCATAGGTGTGTACAGAAAATCTTTCACTAATCATCCCTCTCCGACAGATCTTTATTAACAGCATCGAGATAATGTATAAATATCTGGTTAGTGACCTTTATAATATATCTCTTATCAAGCTCTTCAATCTTAAAGCTCTTTCTTCCGCCTGAAGCTGCCCTGTCCCAGAAAAACTTTACATCCTTAAAAGGAACATAATAATACTCATCCCTTTGACTAAAGTATATTATTAAAAAAGCTACTCCATCCTGCCCTTCAAAGTCTTCCATGAATTTAATCTGGTGTTCATGGATATTTTGAAGAGGAAATGTATCTGTAGCACATTCTTTTGCATCAAAGCAGACAGGTATTCCCTGAACATTTCCTATATAATCAACTGTACTTTTCTGCTCAAAGTATGCGAGTGTAATATGACGGTTTTCTTTATCAAACTCGATAGGTGTTATCGGTGTTGGTATCTTCTGGACAAGAGCAAGATGCTCCTGCCTGTATCTTTCATTAGTCATATTGATTGCTTCTTCAAGTACAGAGCCACGAAGTCCTCTTGAGTTCCATGACGGCATATCTATCCCCGCTTTCCTTTTGGTACTTCCATTCCAAGACCTTTTATTATCTCTTTAAACTGCTCTGGAAGTGGTGCTTCCAAAATCATATTTTTATATTGCTCAGGAATCCCATCACCAGCGTCAAGATAAAGCTGCCATGCATGAAGAAGCTGATGCTTAAGGCCGAACTCTTTCTTAAAAGTCTGATAAACATCTTTATATCCGTATTTTGCATCACCTACAATCGGATGACCTATGCTTTTCAGATGAGCCCTTATCTGATGTGATTTTCCTGTCACAAGATGCACCTTAAGAAGTGTATAATCTTTATCATCAAGCCTTCCATGCTGAAGTGGTTCATATTCTGTAATAATCCTTACGCTATCAGTTGTCTTATCTTTTGATATACTAACAGTGTTATGATTTTCATTCTTTACAAGATAACCGTCTATTCTGCTTGACTTGCCAATTTTTCCTTTAACTATACAAAGATAATATTTCTTAAGCTTTCTTTCCCTGAATATCTCATTCATCCATTGAAGTCCCTTTACCGACTTTCCTGCAACTATAAGACCACTCGTATTGCGGTCAAGCCTGTTACATATACCCGGATGAAATATTTTCATATCATATCCTTTTTTCATGAGGTATGATGTTATATACTCCACAAGAGATACATCATCCTTAGAAGCCTTCTGGGAAAGCATATTCACCGGTTTATTAATCACAAGGATATCATCATCCTCATACACAATATCAAGCTTAACATCCGTTATCTCTTCCTCTTTCTCACTGGCTGCTACCTGAAATTTACTTATCGTATCGTCAGCGAGAAAAAGTTTAATCTCATCACCTTCTGCAAGTCTTTCTGAACCTGATGCTTTCTTTCCGTTAAGAACTATATTTTTCTTTCTCATCATCTTATAAAAGAAGCTCTTAGGTGCTTCCGGCATAAACTTTGCCAGCATCTTATCAAGACGCTGGCCTTCATCATTTGACGTTATATTAATAGTCTGCATTATATAAAACCTTTCTATTAAAAGATACCATTAAGAACAAAGTGGACAAGTCCACATCCCACGGAGCGATTATTATCAAAATATTACACAATAAGCGATTTTAAAAATGATTTAACATTCTCCTCTTCTTCCTGTTCTTTTTCATCTTTTTCGATAGTTTTTACACCATCAAGCTCATTTATAAATATCTTCTCACTGTCAACCACTTTAACCTTATAACCGCTCCCCCAGTTATTTACTCCGTCAGACAGATACTTTCTGATATATGCTATATTCTGCCCCTTCTTTCCTACAAGACATATGACCTGTTTGTTGCCAACTGCTGCGAAGTCAAGATTCATTACCTTTTCTGCCGAAGTAATAACAAGGTCTGTATAAAGTTCCATGCCTTCTACTATATGCTCTTTAACTTTCTCGTATCTTTCCCTGCTTACTGAATGATATGGAAAAACAACGATAAATCCTACTAAAAACTTTGCAGCCGGAAGTGCAAAAAGAACTGCTATTACCGTAAATATATTCCTGTTAGACATTTTATTGAGAAAAAGTCCGACTATAAATACAGTTATTCCTATCAAAGCTGTAATAAGCGTGTAAATTATACTTCTTTTCTTCTTTGCTTCTATATAACCTCTGTCACATTTATTTATCTTCATAATAATCTCCATCCCGGATAATACTTATTCTTAAGCATCCCATTTCCATTACCTTTACACCATCCTAAAGGATAACTATCTACAGTAACAAGCCCCCAACCCTTAAGTGTGCTGTCAGTCTGTATGGTTTCGCCCTTAAGGTATTTTATCACTTCAATATCACCTTCAGCAAAATCAACAGTGCGGCTAAATTCGTTACGTCCAAACGACAATG
>JALERT010000100.1 GCA_022764445.1 Lachnospiraceae bacterium
TTCAAACACATCAAGGTTTTCACACTTTGATAAAAAGCTGTTGGAATACCTTTTATCATCACTGACATTGTCACCGAACCATTCGGGTGGTACAAAGCCTTCTGCATCTTCTTCTGATGAAAATTCCACCTCGATAAACTGGAGTCCCTTTAAAACT
Source organism: Lachnospiraceae bacterium (assembly GCA_022764445.1). Lineage (GTDB taxonomy): Bacteria > Bacillota > Clostridia > Lachnospirales > Lachnospiraceae > Butyribacter. Next base: position 158 of record JALERT010000100.1, read on the forward strand.
CCATCAAATACATCAAGTTCACCTGTATGACCATCAGGTAATGGAACAATATATCTTATCTTTTGTATTAAATGGTCGTCCACCTTAGCTCGAAGATGCTCATATCCATCTTTTGTAAGAGGAACTTCTACTTCATTATTTATTCTGACACCATCACTTTGTTCTAATCCGATTCTTGACTTATATGTCAAAATATATCTGTCATTAGATTTTCTGATACGCACAACCGGATCAACACAAAGGTATCCCTGCTCTATTACTTTCTTTTCATAATTATCCAGAGATTCAGGAAGTCTTTTAAGACGGAATTTTTTCTCAATCTCCATCTTTTTCTCCTTTCTTATGCCTCTTTCTGAACAGAAGTTTCCTTCTTTGCATTCTTTATCTTACGTAATTTTATACCAAGAAGAATTGCACCAAATGCAACTCCACCACTTACAAGGAATTTAACAAGATACCATAAAAAAGCTCCACCAAAAGTTAAATCAGTAAGTCCCTTTGCCAATAATGCACCTGTTAACATAAAATCACCATACCTTTCTACTGATATATCTGTTACACTTCACATTAAACAGTTGTACTAGTGTAAACTGTAACCAATATTTTATCATCTTCTGTTGATAAGTTCCTTAGTAATATCATCCCAGTCAATGCCACACTCTGCCATAAGTACCATCATATGGTAAAGGAAATCCGCTATCTCATACTTAAGTTCTTCTGAGTCAGGATTTTTGGCTGCAATTACCATCTCTGTAGCTTCTTCACCACATTTTTTAAGAATCTTGTCAATTCCCTTATCGAAGAGATAATTAGTGTATGAACCTTCCTTAGGATGTTCTTTCCTATCCATTATAATTTTATATTCATCAAGTAATACTGTCAATGGATTGCTTTCAACATATTCCTTTTTTGCCAGCTCTTTAAAGAAACATGACCTGCTTCCTGTATGGCAGGCAGCTCCAAGCTGTCTGACCTTGGCAAGTATTGTATCGTTATCACAATCAAGCATAAGAGACTTTACATACTGATAATGACCTGATGTCTCTCCCTTTAACCATAACTCCTGTCTGCTTCGGCTAAAATATGTCATTTTTCCTGTTTCTATTGTTTTGCTGTATGATTCTTTATTCATATAAGCAACCATAAGCACATCATTATTGACATAATCCTGGACAACTACAGGGATAAGACCATTATCCATAAGTTTGAAGTCATCAAAATCTATCAGACTTTCAAATACTGATACATCAACTCCATTATTTTTAAGTGCTCTCTTTGCCTTAAATATATCTTTTTCTTCATCCTCAAAATAATTGGTTGAGACAGCTTCTACTGTGTCATATGAGAGAAGTTCTGCAAGATCATTTCTAATAAGGCCATCCCTTATGATAACATCCATCTTTGTCTCTGAAATTGCCTTTATAAATCTTTCTGTTGTATCTATATGTTTCACAATAACAGTACCTATGCCTGCCTCATAAAACTCATCAAGCTTTTCTGATGTCTGAAAATCTACTTTCATATCAACTTCGATAGCAAGTCTGTCTGCTCCAAAACGTGATGTTATCTCCTTTAATTCCTTTTCTTCAGGAAGGAGAGCCTTTCTAAGTACAATTTTATCTGCTCCCGTATATAAAGCTTTTTTTGCATCTTCAAAACGTTCAACATAAACTCCTACCATAAATGGTATATCAATAATCTTCTCAATCTTTCTGACTGTTGCAATAAATTCATCCCTTGAGGCTTCGTCTCCTGAATAATTATAAATAAAAAGACCGTCTGCCCCTTCGCATGAATAACGTTCTGCAAGATTTACCACACTTGCGGGTACCTCATTTTCCGCATTAATAAATGGAATAATTTTCTTTTTGTTCATATCTTCCCCTTTTCCGTCTTTTAAATAACTATTCTCCAAGACTTCCTTTTGTAGATAATACATCTTTTATTCGTGGATCATACTGTACTGCCTTGTCAAGAGCCTTTGCAAATGATTTAAATGCAGCTTCAATTATATGATGGTTATTAACCCCATCTATCATTTTTATATGAAGGTTCATTGCAGCACTGTAACTTACAGCATAAAAGAACTCATGAACCATCTCCGTATCAAACCCGCCTACACTTGCAGTTGTAAGCTTTAGGTCATACATAAGATAAGGTCTGCCTGAGAGATCTAATGCACAAAGTACAAGAGTCTCATCCATAGGAAGCATGCAGTCACCAAATCTAATTATGCCTTTCTTATCTCCCAGTCCTTCCTTTATAGCCTGTCCAAGAACAATTCCTGTGTCTTCTATCGTATGATGACAGTCAACTTCAAGATCTCCCTTGACTTTAACTGTTAGATCAAAAAGGCCATGTCTTGCAAAGCTGTTTAACATGTGGTCAAAAAATCCTATACCTGTATCAATATCAGCTTTTCCACTTCCATCAAGATTTATGCTTATTGTAATATCTGTTTCACCTGTTTTTCTGCTGACTGTGGCTTTTCTTTCTATTTTATTACTGCTCATATTAACCTCCATATCAACT
>JALERT010000123.1 GCA_022764445.1 Lachnospiraceae bacterium
AAAAACTTCAACTCCTGCAGCTGTATCTCTTCCTGAAAGCACAGACGGAGAAAGTAAAAAAAATAAGAAAACAGATACTGCAGGTTCATCACAGAGAATGAAAAATAAAGCACAGCTGCAGCAGCCTGTAAGACAGTACGAGAAAATAAATGAAAGTTATATTGTAAGAAAGGGAGACACCCTTGGCGAAATAGTATGGAGACAATATCATTCATTTGACCATATTAAAGAAGTTATGAAAGTCAACAACATCAAAAACTCTGATGAGATATATGAGGGAGACTGTATAAAACTTCCCGATTTTTCGGATTGATAAATAAATGGTGCAATATTCAGATAAATAAGTTATACTAAATAAGTTATGTGTGAAAAAGTTACTGTATATAACAATGGTGATACAGTAACGTAATAGTTTATACTATAACAAGTCAAATAAAAGTACGAATAAACAAAGGAAACAGAGGGTAAATTATGGATAGTTTTGTAGGACGTTCTCAGGATGTATTTGCCATGAAGGAGAGGCGTCATAAAAGAACGATGTTTATAATGATAACGATTGCATGTGTTATCGTGGCAGCAGGAATTTTCGCACTGCTTGTTAACGCATTTATCAATATAAGATACAAAGGATATGAGTCTGTCAGTAAAATAAAACTAAGTGAAAGCAGTTCATCAAAGTACGTTTCGTATCAGAACAATATATTAAAATACAGCAGAGACGGTGTGTCAGTAACGGATGATGATGGCAATGAACTTTGGAACGGAAGTTATAATATGACATCACCGGCTATAGATATTGCAGATAAATATGTTGTCATAGCAGATATTGGCGGAAAAGAGTTCATAGTATATAACGGACAGGATTCAGGTACAGCAATTACAACAGATTATCCTATAGTACAGGCAAGTATAGCAGAGAATGGAGTTACAGCGGTACTTCTTGAAGAGACCGCATCAAATGACATAGATATATATAATCCATATGACGTTTCATCAGACAGGCTTCTTGCAGAGATTCCCACCAATGTAGACGAGGGATATCCTGTATGTATAGATATATCTCCTGACGGAGCCAACGTAGCAGTTTCTTATGTCTGCGTTGCTGATGCTGATATCCAGAGCAGAGTAGCTTTTTATAACTTCTCAGATGTTGGAAAGAATACAAACTTCCTTGTTGGTGCCAAGAATTATGATAATGAGATGATTTCGGAAGTAAGATATCTCAATGATAATGATGTATGTATATTCGGTGATTCAGGTTTTAGCGTGTGGACAAACTTTAAAAAGCCGGAGATGCGTTTCCGGAAGAAATATAATGAAGAAATAAAGAGTGCATTCTGTTCTGATAAATACGTCGGGATGATTTTAGAAAAAGGTGGCAAAAATATTTCATACAATATGAAAGTATATAAGACATCAGGTAAGAAGGTTCTTGATATTGATTTTAATGATGAGTACAATGACGTTCAGATTATCGGCAACGAGATTATGATGAATTCCATATCACAATGTACCATTTACAGGATTAACGGAGTAAGAAGATTCAGCAGTATAATAGATGGAAGAGTACTTAAATTTTTCCAGGCTGACGGAATCAATAGATATTATATCGTAACAGATAACTTTATAGAAAAAATTAAATTAAAAAGGAAAAAATAGGGTTGACAAGTGCACACTACATGCTTATACTATGTAAGTGTGCATTTTTGCTTGAAAGATTAATAATAGCAAAAAACTCCGCTATATAAGGAGGCACATGTTGATAATGTTAACTATAAATACAGGAGGTGAAATTAATGCCAACATTTAACCAGTTAGTAAGAAAAGGAAGAAAGGTTTCAGCCGAGAAATCTAATTCTCCTGCACTTCAGTATACTTACAATTCTCTTAACAAGAAGGTTGTAGCTCAGAGCTCTCCTCAGAAGAGAGGTGTTTGTACTGCTGTTCGTACTGCTACACCTAAGAAACCTAACTCAGCTCTTAGAAAAACAGCCAGAGTTCGTCTTTCAAACGGTATCGAAGTAACTAGCTACATCCCAGGTGAGGGACATAACTTACAGGAGCATAGCGTAGTTCTTATCCGTGGTGGTAGAGTAAAGGATTTACCAGGTACAAGATATCATATCGTACGTGGTACACTCGATACAGCCGGAGTTGCTAATAGAAAGCAGGGTCGTTCTAAGTACGGTGCAAAGAGACCTAAGAAGTAAGAATCACTAATTTGGGGAAGTGCCGGATTAATTTCGCTGATTTTAACCTGGTGCGGACACAGAATATCGTGAGTACCGATGAATTAATGATAATAATACGTTTGATGCAGTGTCGGCTGTTAGTATTATTAAATAATGTTAAGGAGGGAAGTAACGTGCCACGTAAAGGACATATACAGAAAAGAGACGTTTTAGCAGATCCAGTCTACAAGAACAAGGTTGTTACTAAGTTAATTAACAACATAATGTTAGATGGTAAGAAGGGTGTTGCTCAGAAAATCGTTTATGGTGCATTTGAAGAAATAGCTGAAAAGTCTGGTAAAGACGCCCTTGAGGTGTTTGAGGAGGCAATGAACAATATCATGCCACAGCTCGAAGTTAAAGCCAGACGTATCGGTGGTGCAACATATCAGGTACCTATCGAAGTAAGACCTGACAGAAGACAGGCTTTAGCACTTCGTTGGTTAACTCTTTATTCTCGTAAGAGAGGCGAGAAAACAATGAAAGAAAGACTCGCAAATGAAATTATGGATGCTGCTAACAATACAGGCGCATCTGTAAAGAAAAAAGAAGATATGCACAAGATGGCAGAGGCAAACAAGGCATTTGCTCATTACCGCTGGTAATTTGGAGCCTGTTTGTCACTTGCAGACTTGAACCGGAAAGGCTTGTCCAATGGATAAGTCTTTCCTATAAGATAAATAAATTGGGAGGTAAGATCCTTGGCTGGAAGAGAATATCCACTTGATAGAACAAGAAATATCGGTATTATGGCTCATATTGATGCAGGTAAGACTACATTAACTGAGCGTATTTTATACTACACCGGTGTTAACTATAAGATCGGTGAAACCCATGATGGTGCATCTACCATGGACTGGATGGAGCAGGAAAAGGAAAGAGGTATAACAATTACTTCTGCTGCTACAACATGTCACTGGACATTAGAGGATCATCATAAGAAAAAGCCGGGTGCATTAGAGCATCGTATCAACATCATTGATACACCGGGTCACGTAGACTTCACAGTAGAGGTTGAGCGTTCACTCCGTGTACTTGATGGTGCAGTAGGTGTATTTGATGCTAAAGCCGGTGTTGAGCCACAGTCAGAGAACGTATGGCGTCAGGCTGACACATACAATGTACCACGTATGGCATTCATCAATAAGATGGATAAAATGGGTGCTGACTTCTTTTACTCAGTTCAGACAATCATTGACCGTCTGGGTAAAAATGCTATCCCTGTTCAGATACCAATTGGTAAGGAAGATGATTTCGCAGGTCTTATTGATTTGTTTGAAATGGAAGCATACTACTATAAAGATGACAAGGGTGAGGATATCGAAATCACAGAGATTCCTGATGATTTAAAAGATCTCGCTGACGAATGGCATAACAACCTTGTTGAAAAGGTTTGCGAATTAGATGACGATTTATTAGAGAAATATCTTGAAGGTGAAGAGCCATCTATAGAAGAAATGAAAGCTGCACTCCGTAAAGGAACAATCGCTTGTGAAGCAGTACCTGTATACTGTGGTTCTGCATATAAGAACAAGGGTGTTCAGAAGATGCTTGATGGTGTTATCGAGTACATGCCAGCTCCAACAGATATCCCTGATATAACAGGTGTTGATGAAGATGGTAACGAAGTAGTTCGTAAGTCTTCAGATGACGAACCATTCTCAGCATTAGCATTCAAGATTATGACTGACCCATTTGTTGGTAAGCTTGCATTCTTCCGTGTTTACTCAGGTACAATGAACTCAGGTTCTTATGTACTTAATGCTACAAAGAATAAGAAAGAGCGTGTTGGACGTATCGTACAGATGCATGCTAACGCTCGTAACGAAATAGATAAGGTTTATTCAGGAGATATCGCTGCTGCAGTTGGTTTCAAATTCACAACTACAGGTGATACGATCTGTGACGAGCAGCATCCTGTAATCCTTGAGTCTATGGAATTCCCAGAGCCTGTTATCGAGCTCGCTATCGAGCCAAAGACTAAGAATGACCAGGGTAAGATGGGTGAAGCTCTTGCTAAGTTAGCAGAAGAAGATCCTACATTCCGTGCTCATACAGATCAGGAAACAGGACAGACAATCATCGCTGGTATGGGTGAGCTTCATCTTGATGTCATCGTGGACCGTCTTCTCCGTGAATTCAAGGTAGAAGCAAACGTAGGTGCTCCTCAGGTTGCATACAAGGAGACATTTACAAAGGCTGTTGATGTAGACAGCAAATATGCTAAGCAGTCTGGTGGTCGTGGTCAGTACGGTCACTGTAAAGTTAAATTCGAGCCTATGGATCCAAACGGTGATGAGCCATTCAAGTTTGAATCTACAGTAGTTGGTGGTGCTATTCCTAAGGAATATATCCCAGCTGTTGGAGAGGGTATCGAAGAAGCAGCTAAGGCTGGTATCCTTGGTGGATTCCCAGTACTTGGTGTACACGCAACTGTATGGGATGGTTCATACCATGAAGTCGATTCATCAGAAATGGCATTCCATATCGCAGGTTCTATGGCATTCAAGGATGCTATGAAGAAGGGTGGTGCCGTTCTTCTTGAGCCTATCATGAAGGTTGAAGTAACAATGCCTGAAGAATACATGGGTGATGTTATCGGAAGTCTTAATGCTAAGCGTGGACAGATTGAAGGAATGGAAGACATCGGTGGTGGTAAGCTTGTTAAAGCATATGTACCTCTTGCTGAAATGTTCGGATATTCTACAGAACTTCGTTCTACAACTCAGGGACGTGGTAACTACTCAATGTTCTTTGAGAAGTATGCTCAGGCACCAAAGAATGTACAGGACAAAGTCCTTGCAGCAAGAAACGAAGGCTAATATATATTAGAAATTTAAAGTTTTTATAAAAACACCAGGCATTATTGTAAAAGCACTTGAAAAATATATCATTTTGCAATATAATAATGCCCATAGTGTTATTAATAAGCGAAAAGCGTTTAGACAACTTAATGTCTATGAATTAAAGGAGGATTTTTAAAAATGGCTAAAGAAAAGTTTGAAAGAACCAAACCCCATTGTAACATTGGTACTATCGGTCACGTAGATCATGGTAAAACAACATTAACAGCTGCTATCACAAAGACTCTTGCTGCAAGAGTTGCTGGTAACGCTGCAGTAGATTTTGAGAATATCGATAAAGCTCCAGAAGAGAGAGAAAGAGGTATCACAATTTCTACAGCTCACGTTGAGTACGAGACAGAGAAGAGACATTACGCACACGTTGACTGCCCAGGCCATGCTGATTATGTAAAGAACATGATCACAGGTGCTGCTCAGATGGATGGTGCTATCCTTGTTGTTGCTGCTACTGATGGTGTTATGGCTCAGACAAAAGAGCATATCTTACTTTCACGTCAGGTTAACGTTCCATATATCGTTGTATTCCTTAACAAGTGTGATATGGTTGACGATCCAGAACTTATCGAATTAGTAGAGATGGAAGTTACAGAAGCTCTTGAAGAGTATGGTTTTGAAGATTGTCCTATCGTTAAGGGTTCTGCTCTTAAGGCTCTTGAAGATCCAAACGGAGAATGGGGCGACAAGATCATGGAACTCATGGATACAGTTGATGAGTATATTCCAAACCCAGAGCGTGATACAGATAAGCCATTCCTTATGCCAGTAGAAGATGTATTCACAATCACAGGTCGTGGTACAGTTGCTACAGGTAGAGTCGAGCGTGGTGTACTTCACCTTAACGACGAACTTGAAATCCTTGGTGTTAAAGAAGAAGTTGGTAAGACAGTTG
>JALERT010000186.1 GCA_022764445.1 Lachnospiraceae bacterium
TTAAAATATGAAGAAAATGTTAACAGTTCAGCCATATAAATAATAGATAGTATTCGAGCTTGCTCGGTATACTATCTATCATTTATATGGTAGAATAGCCTTTCATTCACGTAATGAATAAAACAAAAGCTGCAACACAGCAACTGACAGCAGTTCATAACTAAAGTATTTTTTAAATATAACAACTACTGTCAGGTTTTATGAATGTAGTGAATGGAAGGCTGAACTGTCACAAAAAATGTTAATAATTATATCCACAAAGGATGACATTGTTAACAAACACCCTCCATCTATTTCTTAACAGAAGCAAGCCGCTTACCATATCGTAAAGACTATTATGACTATTATGCTCGGTAAAAGTTACCACTATAGCGTTCTCTCTACAAACCCATAACTTTCAAGCATCCTGACATACATCACAAGCCTTTCATACAAAGGTTCTGCACTTTCACCAAAGTGTTCCCCCACCTTTTTCCCTATATCGTATACAGTATTCTTCCCGTCTATATATGACCATATAAAACTACCCATATCGTCGAGATGGATATGGGTAATCTTTGGTCTATTAAAAAACTTTCTGGCAATCAGATTAAAAAGCCCTTTATTGATTATATCGATAGTGACATTTCCGCTATCGTCTTTTGAGTATATGATATCTTCCTTCTTACTGAAAACATAATCAAGATAATTCTCTCCTGTACTTCCGTTTTTACTTCTCTTCATCATCTTTACTCCACAATGAAAATCTGACAAGACACAATATCATTACAATTAAAATTATAAATGAACCGATGGTTCCTGTATTTACCACACCTGACATGTCAATTCTGTCGGTTACGCCTACTACCGTAAGGATTGCAAGGATTATACCTATAAGACCTTCACCAGCAATCATACCAGAGCTGAAAAGTATACCTTTGCTTACCTTTTTCCTGCGCACTTCTTCGCTCATTTTCTTCTTATCGATATAAAGGCGAACAAGACCACCAATCATTATACATGAGCTTAGCTCAAGAGGAAGATACAATCCGATAGCTACAGGAAGAACAGGGATTCTTATAATCTCTACAAATACTGCGATGAATACTCCGATAAATACAAGACCCCATGGAAGATTGCCTCCCATTACTCCCTCGACTATCATCTTCATAAGCGTTGCCTGGGGAGCAGAAAGAGCTTCCGAGCCAAATCCCCATGCACTATTTAGAAGGACAAGAACTGCACCGATGGTAAGTGCAGAAACTACCGTACCCAATATCTCACCGTACTGCTGTTTCTTTGGTGTGGCACCAAGTATATATCCTGTCTTAAGATCCTGTGATGTATCACCTGCCATACAGGCTATTATGCAGATGATAGAGCCTACTGCTATGGCTCCCTGCATACCACTGATACCGGTATCGCCTGCTGCCTTCATGCAAAATGTTGCAAAAAGTAGTGTAGCGATAGCCATGCCGGACACCGGATTATTGCTGCTGCCGACTATGCCCACCATCCTTGACGATACAGCCGCAAAAAAGAAACCAAATACCACGATAAATACTGCGCCCATGATATTAACAGGAACTACAGGAACTGCCCATATAATTATTACCATGGCTGCAATTCCTATAAGGACAGCCTTTATATTAAGGTCATCACCTGTTCTTTCTTTAACTGACGCATCTCCTGGTTTAAGTCCTTTTATCGCATCTTTAAATGTGGTGATGATAAGCGGAAGTGATTTTACAAGGCTTATGATGCCACCTGCCGCAACGGCACCTGCTCCGATGTATCTTATATATAATGACCATATCGCAGATGCTCCCTGTGATGCATATATCTCAGCCACCGGAATATCTCCCGGATATATAACCGTACTTCCACCAAATATAACTATTACAGGTATAATTACAAGCCATCCAAGAATTCCACCTGCAAACATAAATGAAGCAATGCGTGGACCACAAATATATCCTACACCTACAAGCGCAGGGTATACTTCTGTCGATATCTCTGTCTTAAGCACGTCGATTTTGGCAGAAATTGTACCGGGAACTGCCTTAAATCCGTCTATTATAACCTTTAGTAAAGCTGCAATTCCCATTCCCCAGAATACCGTAGACGAACCGGAACCGCCCTTTTCTCCTGCAAGAAGTACCTCTGCACATGCTGTTCCTTCAGGATATGGAAGTACACAGTGCTCCTTAACGATAAGTGCATTACGAAGCGGCACCATAAATAATACGCCAAGTATACCACCGCACACAGCTATAACCGATATCTCCAAAAGTCCGGGACTCCCCATCTTTCCTTCTGCCGACCAGAGAAATAAAACGGGGAGTGTAAATATCGCTCCTGCCGCAAGGGATTCTCCCGCTGAACCGATTGTCTGTACCATGTTGTTCTCAAGTATGGAGTCTTTTCGCATTATTACACGAATAACTCCCATAGATACAACGGCAGCCGGAATAGAAGCTGACACCGTCATACCTACACGAAGCCCAAGATAAGCATTGGCAGCTCCGAAGATAACCGCAAGGATAATTCCTAGCACCACTGATGTGACAGTAAACTCCGTCGTCACCTTATCCGCGGGAATATATGGTTTAAATTCTTCTTTATTCATGAAATTATCAATCTCCTTTATAGGTATTAGATTTAAGCAACATTTTATCTTTTCTAGTATGAATCATACTAAAGCATGTGCATTATCAGAATTTGATAATATCATGTAATATAAAGCAAATAAATATTAAAATAATGGAAATTTTTTAACCAAATTTTTTAACGTAACATTTCATCCATATAAATAACCAGGGGACTGTTACTTTTTAACTGCGTCTGGATTTTTCACCGTAACGTTTATCTTTTTGGTAATACTGCCTACTGTAAGCTTAATAACTGCTTTCTCTTCACCATTCATTTTAAGGGTTATAACTCCTGTTCCTTTACCATACGAGTAATCATTTTTTACTACCTTGACTACCTTAGATGAAGATGACTTTACGGATATATCATCCGAACAGTTCTTTGGCGTAACGATATAGTTGACACTAACACTGTCACCCTTATTTTTACTAATGCTAAGTGAATCTTCTTCTGTATATTTACCATTAATATCGCCCTTAACAAGTTTTACAGATGTGGCAGCCTTATTAACAACATTTACCTTCATACTCCCAAGACATTTTTTCTTTTTGTAGGTCTTACTGTTTAATGGTTCTGTATCCGTATATACTGTTACATTAACGGCACCACCTGTAGCTGCCTTGAACTTACCGTTCCACTCACCTTTAGTATATGTCATCTGAAGTATTTCATCTTCATTACCTTTTTTATTGCTTAAAACGACATAATAGTATGTAAGATATTTTAGATATTTATTCATATCAAGACTTGAATACTTAGCTACATTAACAGTCTTGTCCACTTTGGTAAACTCAGGATTTTTAACCTCCATACCTATTTTCCCAACAGTTCTTGTCTTCTTATTGTATGTTTCCTTTACAGTTATCTTTACTTTACCCGCTTTAAGAGTTTCCTCAACAAGACCGTTTGCTTTAATCTTTAGAATGTTTTTATCTCCGGAATAAAATGTATATACTGCATCCATATTTCTACAGTCAAAAAGATTCTCTTCAATATAATCCTGAAGGTTAAAAGGATTCTCCTTAAAAGTAGTTTTTCCTATCTCAGCCCACAAAAAATCAGCAGCCTTAGCATCTTTTTTTAATGTAGTCTCCTTAACCGAAACCTTATAACTGCCTGCAGTCTTTGTCTTTCCTTTATACGTTTCATTAATGGTAATAGTAGCTGTACCATAACTTACACCTGTAAGTATATCCTGACTGTCCACCTTAACTACTGACTTGTTACTTGATTTATAAGAATATTCCGCTGAATCTTTCTTATTGGATATAAGCACCTGCTCTACTCCCTGATCTCCAAGTCCGATATTAACTGCTTCATCACTTATTTTGATACTTTTATCTGCTGCCTGCGTTTCTTCCGAGGTATCACCGATATTAAACCAAAATGATGTAACAATTACTGCTGTCATCAGCAATAAAGCTAAAACTCTTCTGTATCTCCTAATCATATCTCCCCATCCTTTAAGTGTCTGACAAACCATGCATTAGTTTCCTCTTACAATCCCTTCAACCTTTAATTTTAAAAAGGCAGTTTAAGTAATTTATCGCAAAGATATATTTCCTCCTGCGTATCTTTGCTGTTGATAAAAATTACATTACCGTTTTCCTTTTTCTCATTAAGCAGCCCGCTTTGTGAAAGTCTTCTTTTCATCTCACGGGCAGTTCCCTCGCCGCCATCATATATTTTTATACGTTCTCCAACGACACTCTTTATCATTTTCTTTGCAAATGGATAATGAGTGCATCCAAGCACTATAGAATCAATATTATCCGTATCAATATCATGAAAAAGATTTATGATGTAAGTGCGAAGATCTTCTCCCTCAAGATCTCCTCTCTCTACAAATTCCATAAGTCCCGGACATGGCAATGGTATAATATTGCCCATATCATCATACTTAGCCATAAGCTTCTGGAATTTTTC
>JALERT010000190.1 GCA_022764445.1 Lachnospiraceae bacterium
CAATCATCTTTGTAGTAACTTTTAATTCTTCATTTATGATACCAGATTTATTCTGGTTTGCTTTCCGTTTGTAATATTCCAGATTGACAATCTGATTTACCACATCCGTTAATAATTTGGCAGCAGCACGAATTGACTTTTCTGAACGGATTGGCACCTTATTTACCGCAGCGATATACGCATCCTCATTAATTCCTAACTCTTTTGCAATCTTTCGGAACTTTTCTTCATCAGGTTTTTCTGAAAGAATCTGACCGCCAAGCATGGCACCAACTTTCTCTCCCTCTACTATAATATCTGCTGAAAAATCAATAAGACCTGCATGGCAAAAATAAGTACCGCTGCACTCGTTATCACACTTTGCACAGCGTCTCTGTCCTTCCGGACTTTTTCTTGTATAATTCATGCAGAAATCCGTAAAATTACTGCCTTCCGTGATGTAGTTGCCTTCTGCATCTACTGCAATTGCTGCCAGACCCGTTGCTTCAGAAAAATCATCCTGAATCTCCTGAAGAATTTTTAAATCCATAAAGTCAGCTATTCTCATATACTATTCCTCCCTAATATAAATAAACATCATTAAGTTCTGCCACTCAGAAGTCCTAATGTAATTATTACAGTTCACACCTGTAACTATAATTTCCGTAAATCCCCATTGGAATATATTTATATTACCATAAATCCTATATACTTTCAAACAAAACTAAGCAAAAAGTGTCTATAGGTAACAGTTCAGTCATCCATAGACACTTTTTATTCCAATATAGTATTTTTCAATTTGGTGAATTGTACAACATCTTTTATAATTCTCTAAACTGTTGCACTGAATATTTTACTTCCAAATGCCCCGCCTTTTTCTCTCAAGATAATATAGTTCATTATCCATTGCCATAACTTCCTGAAGGGGAACACTCTTAAATACAGGGATTTTCATTCTGTACTTTATCCAGAAGAAAGCATATATACCGAGTCCTATGAAGCAGCCTCCCGTAAGCATCCATATATGCATTGCTTCTGTTGGATCTGATGATATATTAAGAATCATATATACAGTTCCTATTATTCCTATTAATGGAATTACAGGACCACCCGGTACCTTAAAGCTTCTTGGTGCCTTTGGAAGTTTTTTCCTGAGCACAAGTACATCAACATGAGCAAGTATGTATGAAACCATCCAGAATACTGAGCCTGCCAGTATAAGAAATGAAATTGCATCAGATGAGTTATTACTTATAGCAGCGAATATAAATATAGCTACACTGACAAAAATCTGACCAAACCATGGCATTTTATGTTTATTGGTTTTTGCAAAAATCTGTGGAAGCATATTCATCTTCGCCATTCCCTGACAGATGCTTGCAAGACTGTTGACCGTTGAATTCTGCGTACTAATAACTGCAAGAGCACCTACAGCTGTCATCCATATCTTACCAAAATCTCCAAGAAGGTAATAGCCATAAAGCATATGAGGTGCTGCTGATTCTGTAAGTTCTTTCCAAGGAACATAATTATGGAAACCGAATACAATTACAGACTGCATGATACAAATAACTACGAGGCCAAGCATCATACCAAGGGGTACATTTCTCTTTGCATTTTTTACATCTTTTGAAATAGGTATGGCATATTCTGCACCTATAAAGAGCCAGAACGCTACTGCAGTCATAGATGCTATCTGCTTAAAATCAGTTTCTATTACATATGGCTGATCAATCTTTACTCCTGTACCTGCTCCTATCATACCGATAAATCCCATACCTACAAGTGAACCTATAAGCAGAAATGCTACGATGTTCTGAAGTTTGGCAAACATATCAACACCAAAAAGATTAGCTATAAGTATTGCTACAACGATAAGACCTGTATAAACAAGTCCGGGGATATTTCTTCCGATAAGTTTAACCATGGTAAATGAAAAGATTGATGCTTCTACACCACATGAAAGTGTATTACATATAATATAACCGCCTACCATGGATACAAGCGTTGGAAAAGGTCCAAGAGCAGCAAGTGAATACTGTGCAAGACCGCCAGTTGTATTTGGCATAAGAGCATTTAATTCTGATAATGAGGCAATCGTAGTCATATTTAAAAGCATGGCGATAACCATTGCAATTATAAATACTACTCCGAGATTACCGGCTCCTTCACCAAGAGACACAAGACAGCTTGTTGCAACTACAAGACCTACAGAGATAGATACAACACTGCCAAGACCAAGTTTTTTCTCATTCATACTTTATCCTCCTTACAGTGCATCTACTCCTTCTTCACCTGTTCTTACACGTATAACATTGTCGAGTCCGTAGATAAATATTTTTCCATCTCCGATGTGGCCTGTATAAAGCTCCTGCTTTACAACTTCTACCACATCATCTATTTTTTCATTTTCCACTACTATGCTTATCTGCTGCTTTGGAAGCAGCTCCATCTCTTCATTTTCTTCAACTTCGTATTCAAAGGTTCCTTTTTCGGCGCCACATCCAAGTACCTGCATGACAGTTATTCCTCTTACACCGATTGCTGTTAATTTCTTTTTAAGCTGTGGCAGCTTTGACATACCTGTTATAATCTCAATCTTACTTAATCCACTCATATATTTTCCCTCTTTCTAACTATCTTTGGAATGACCGTTTTCATATATTTATCTACAGTCATTCCTGCGTAGTTTTTAAATTCTTTAATCATATGTGACTCATCATAATAATTACATTCCATTGCAAGATTCTCTATCGAACTGTCACTTTTAATTTCCCTAAGAAGAGTCTGAAAACGTACAAATTTAGCAAACTGCTTTGGCGAAATACCATTGTACTGCTTAAATATTCTCCTTATATAAGCCTCTGAATATCCTGTTTCAGCCATTATATCCTGAATCGAAACCATACCTGACGTATTGATGATTCGTTTCCTGACATATCTTTCAATGCCTTTCTTCATATCATCCTGCTTGTATTTCATTAAAAGCTCATCATATGCACCAATAAAAATATGCGCTCTTTCCTCTAAGCTGCCAGCCTCCATCAGTTTTTCCTCAAGGTTTTCTCCAAAAATATCGCCATCAATTTCAATATCTTTGTTTACCAGCATATCAACACTAAGCGGATTGGGAAGTATATTGTTGCCCGGTGTAAAACGGACTCCAAAACACTCTTTTTTATGCTCAAATATCCATGGCTTTGCTTTTAGAACAGTGCCTCCGATAGAAGTATTTACTTTATTATCATCAAAACTAAATACTAAATCTATGCATCCGTCGGGAACAGCATTTATCTCTTCACTACTCTCTATAAAACTATTCTGATAAAAATGTGAAATGCCTTTATAATTTTCTTTCATTATCTTCATATCTTTTGCAGTCATCATCTGATATGGCTGCAACGGCATTATGTTATTTTCTTTCATCTTAGTTTCCTTTCTGTATCTCAATTTACAGAAGAGACTGTGAAGTATATTCCCCTTACATGCTATGCAAGCTCAGGTGTATCCCATAAGTGAAGCTTTGTTCCTATACCCATTTCAAGAGCGTTCTTATATACTGTTTCGCCCCATGCAATATCCTCTACCGGCATACCGCCAACTGAATATATAATTCTTTCATCATCACTTGTTCTTCCGGGATGTGCACCTGTAATTACATCTGCTATGTCTATTATATCTTCTCTCTTAATCTTATTATCATGAAGAAGATCCATAAATTTCGCACCTACTATCTGAACAGGATCGTAACTTGGATATGGGTATTCTTCTGCCCATGCTTCATACAGCTTATAATTATCAACAAAAAGCTTTGTGTCATTTCTAAGATAAAACTCTTCATCGAATCTGGCTGCACTAGGCATACATATAAGAGCACCCTTCTTTATCCATTTTTCATCGATATAAGGGAAAAGACTTTCCTTATCGCCAACGCATGTAGTTGTACTAATTATGTCACTGTCCCTGATTGCCTCTTCCATTGTATTACATACTATTATATTTTTAATCTGTGGAAATTCTTTCTTAACAAAGTCTGCAAATGAATCAATACCTTTCTGGCTGCGTCCTTTTATCTTTACCGTATCAAGACCGGGACATACGCTCATAAAAGCACTTAATGATGTCTTACCCATTACACCAGGACCAACGATTGTGACGACCTTTGAATCTTTTCTTGCAAGATACTTTGCACCAACTCCCGGAATTGCACCTGTTCTGTATGCACTTAAAAGGTTTGCTGACATAAGTGCAAGAGGAGCACCTGTATCTTTATCATTTAACATCATCATAAGTATAGATCTTGGCAGACCTGATTTTTTATTTTCTGTGTTGGAACCATACCATTTCATACCTGCCATCTTAAATCTTCCACCGAGATATGCAGGCATTGCCATAAATCTTCTGTCTTCGCCATTAGCAGGCATTCCTTCAAACTCTGGATTATCCGGGAATGTTACCATGCATCCGTGTGAATTGTGGTTTTCTCCGCCCATAACGTAATCGCCTTTCTGGAGAGTAACCATCATGTCTTCCATAGTCTCAACACACTTCTTCATGTCTTTTACTCCAGCTTTAATCATGTCCGGCTCACTCAAATATAAAAAATCAATTTTTGTACTATCACTCATTGTACTACCTCCCTTTTTCAATAATGTTTTTTGTAAAGCAAGTTGAAAAAGAAAGTATAAAGGTGCCAATGATACATCATTGACACCTTTGTCTGTATTCTACTATATTCAAC
>JALERT010000193.1 GCA_022764445.1 Lachnospiraceae bacterium
ATGGGACAGATGATTACTGATATTGTAAAAGAAGACGATGATGCAAAGATAGTTGCAGGTATTGATATCGTTACCAATAAAGAAAGAGACTATCCTGTATTTACCGATATAGCAGACTGTGATATAGCTGCAGATGCAATAATTGACTTTTCATCTGCCAATGGATTTGAGGACAGAATGAAATATGCGGTAGAAAAACAGGTTCCTATAGTTGTGTGTTCAACAGGATTATCAGACGAGCAGCTTGAGTATTTAAAGGAATGCAGCAAAAAAGTTGCTGTTCTTAAGTCAGCAAATATGTCTCTTGGAATTAATCTTTTAATGAAACTTGTAAAAGAAGCTGCAACGAAGCTTGCTGAAAATGGTTTTGATATCGAGATAGTAGAAAAGCACCACAATCAGAAGCTTGATGCTCCTTCAGGTACTGCTCTTGCACTTGCTGATTCAATCAATGAGGCAATGGATAACAGATATGAATATGTTTATGACCGTTCACAGGTAAGACAGAAGAGAGATAAAAAAGAACTTGGTATTTCCGCAGTACGTGGAGGAACAATCGTTGGTGAACATGATGTAATATTTGCAGGAACAGATGAAGTTATAACTTTCTCACATACAGCATATTCACGTGCCGTATTTGCAAAAGGATCTGTTGCAGCAGCAAAATATCTTAAAGGAAAGGAACCTGGTCTTTATGACATGGCAGATGTGATTTTATGATGAATAACATTAACATAATAGAACTTATAATTTTAATATGGATCATGTGTGCTCTTTTTAACGGATATTCTAAAGGAGTTGTGTTAAAGTTAGCACATCTTGTAGTAATTGTAATATCAGTTGCTGCTTCATATACTATTGCAGTGAATATTACAAAGCATATAAAGTCAGATTTTACATCCGGCATAACATTTTTTGTGGGATTTCTAGTCGCATTTATCGTAATAGACCTTATTTTACGTCATTTTATAAATGTTATAAAAATTATAGATGATGTGCCGGTAGTAGGAATGATAAACCATATACTGGGAGCGATTGTAGGAGGAGCTATTGCCATAGCAGTTATTTTCGTTATCTGCAATATCGCTTTTGATGTTATACCACACAAACTTCTCGTAATGTGCGGATTAACCAAAAAAGCTGTTAAGAGATCCATACTTTTGTCTTTGTTTGTAAAATAAGTATTAACTGTAACTTAGATAGGAGATAATATGAATAAGATAAATTATCAGCTTGAGCTTGATAAAATTATAGAAGAGGTAACAAAGAAAGGTGTTGTACCAAGACTGCTTATGCACAGCTGTTGTGCACCATGCAGCAGTTACTGCCTTAGTTATCTGGCTAAATATTTTGACATAACTATATATTATTATAATCCCAATATATCTCCGGAAGATGAGTACAGAAAAAGAGTTGAAGAGCAGAAACGTCTTATAAATGAGCTGCCTGTTGTGCATAAGGTATCTTTTGCAGAAGGTGTTTATAATCCAGAGTGCTTTACAGAGATGGCGAAAGGAATGGAAAAAATTCCTGAAGGCGGGAAAAGGTGCTTTGCATGTTATGAGCTTAGACAAAGAGAGTCTGCCAGATATGCAAAAGAGAATGGATTTGATTTCTTTACCACCACACTTTCAATAAGTCCTCACAAAAATGCACAGAAACTTAACGAAATTGGCTTAAGACTTCAGGAAGAATATGGCGTAAGATATCTTGTATCTGATTTCAAGAAAAAGGGAGGATATCAGGAATCTATCAGACTTTCTAAAGAATATGATTTATACAGGCAGAATTACTGCGGTTGTATATATAGTAAACAGGTAAGTCTTAATAAAGACATGGAGGATTCAAATGACTGAGCTGTGGGATATTTATGATGGACAGGCAAGACGTACAGGAAGGACGATGCAGAGAGGTATACCAGCAGATGGTGATTACATGATGTGTGTCCACGTATATTTATATAATTCTGCCGACAAGTTTCTTATGCAGAAAAGATCATACAGAAAAGAAACTCATCCGGGAGAGTGGGACATTACAGTTGGAGCTGTTCTTTCCGGAGAAGAGAGTGTAGACGGTGCCTTGCGGGAAACAAAAGAAGAAACCGGGATAAGTATTAAAAGCGAAGACCTGTATTTTGCAGGCAGATTTAAGAAAAAAAATAAATTTGTAGATATATTTTTCGTTAAAAGCGATTTTGACATTGAGGACTGTACTTTGCAGAAGGAAGAAGTAGAGGAAGTGAAATTTGTATCTGCAGATGATATGATTGACATCGAAAAAAACCTCAGAAAAAGAGAAGAAGAATATATGTCAATTATTTACAGAGCAATAAAACATTTAGGTATTGCATTATGTAATGCATAGGGTTATAATAGTGCCTGTTAAAAATAAAAAACTTCAAGGCAGGGTTAGATTCCCTACCGGCGGTGATCTTTTAAGGGATAAAAGTAAGCCCGCAAGCCGCAAGGCATGATTTGGTGTGAATCCAAAGCCGACAGTATAGTCTGGATGAAAGAAGTAGGTATGATTTATATTCATTTATATAGCACTGTGTGCTTATCGCAGAAAATAATAAATGAGTATGGTGATATGAAGATATGTAATTAAAGCCTTGAATATTTCAGGGCTTTTTCTTTGTTTTATGGGAAGTCTGAAAGGAAGCGGTTATTTGGAAGAAAAATATATGAAGCGCGCGATAGAGCTTGCACGTAAGGGCGAGGGTAAAGTAAATCCGAATCCCCTTGTTGGTGCAGTTATCGTAAAGGATGACAGAATAATTGCAGAAGGATACCATGCGGCATATGGAGAACTTCATGCAGAGCGCCATGCATTCAGCAAACTTAAAGAAAGTGCAGAAGGTGCTGATATGTATGTCACACTGGAGCCTTGCTGTCATTATGGAAAACAGCCTCCTTGTACGAAGGCTATTATCGAAAATAAGATAAAAAATGTGTATGTCGGTTCAAGTGATCCTAACAGCCTTGTCGCAGGTAAAGGAATTAAAGAACTTCGTGATGCGGGGATTAATGTAGTTACTGATTTTATGAAGGAAGAATGTGACAGTCTTAATCCTGTATTTTTCCATTATATAACAACTAAAACACCATATGTCTTAATGAAATATGCCATGACGCTTGATGGCAAAACTGCTTGTGATACAGGAGAGAGCAAATGGGTAACAGGAGAAAAAGCAAGAAGTCATGTTCAGGAGACAAGAAATCTTTTAAAGGGAATTATGGTAGGTGTTCAGACTGTTATCAATGATAATCCATTGCTGACATGCAGGATTGAAGGTGGAAGAAATCCGGTAAGAATCATATGTGACAGCAGATTAAGAATTCCAAATGATTCTCAGATAGTACAGACTGCAAAAGATATTCCTGTAATAGTTGCAACGGTATCGGGGGATGATAAACGTATATCAGAACTTGAAAGTTATGGTGTAAAGATTGTACAGACAGGAGAAGATGAAAGCGGACATGTAGATCTTAGAGATCTTATGGTAAAGCTTGGAGAATTAAAGATAGACGGAATACTTCTTGAAGGAGGGGGAACCCTTAATCAGAGTGCTCTAAGACAGGGGATTGTCAATCACGTTCAGGCTTATATAGCACCTAAGATATTTGGTGGAAGCGGCAGATATACACCTGTCCGCGGAGAAGGTGTAGTCACACCTGATGATGCATATATGCTGACCAATATGCATGTAGAGTCATACGGCGAAGATGTACTTATAGAGTATGATATTAAAAAAGATTAGAGGTGGAAAGATGTTTACCGGAATTATCGAAGAGACGGGGCAGATTGAAAGTATAGTTCAGAACGGAAATAGTGCTGTCATTACAATAAATGCTTCAAAAGTGCTTGAAGGAACGAAAGTAGGCGACAGTATAGCAGTTAACGGAGTATGTCTTACTGCAACGACTATTACAGGCAGCCGATTTACTGCTGATGTTATGGCTGAAACGCTTAGAAGGAGTTCTCTCGGAAGCCTGGTTCATGGAAGCCTGGTAAATCTTGAAAGAGCGATGTCTGCGAATGGAAGATTCGGAGGTCATATAGTTTCAGGCCACATAGACGGGACAGGCACAATACGCTCCATGGAAAAAGAAGCCAATGCGATATGGGTGGAGATTGCTACAAAGCCTAATCTTCTTAAATATATCGTTGAAAAAGGATCGATTGCAATAGACGGAATAAGCCTGACGGTAGCGAAGCTTACAAGCGACAGTTTTTCTGTATCTGTAATACCTCATACAGGAGAAGAAACTACGCTTCTTAAAAAATATCCGGGAGATATAGTCAATCTTGAAAATGATATTGTAGGAAAATATGTAGAACGCCTTCTTACTTTTGAAAAAGATACGGGAAACGATAAGGCTGCCGGATTAAACAGTATTACAGATAATTCTCAAAAAGATATTACCATGGATTTTTTATACGAAAATGGATTTAACTAACAAGGAAAGGAAGAATAATCATGGGACACAAATTTAATACGATAGAAGAAATTCTTGAAGACTTAAGAGCAGGAAAAAATGTAGTAATGATAGATGATGTAGACAGGGAAAATGAGGGTGATGTTATATGTGCTGCAAGATTTGCAACACAGGAAAATGTTAACTTCATGGCTAGTTATGCAAAAGGTCTTATCTGTATGCCTATGTCAGAGGAGTACACAGAGAAACTCAATATACCACAGATGTGTGATGTAAATACTGACAATCACTGTACTGCATTTACAGTTTCTATAGATTATAAAGATACACTTACAGGAATATCTGCATATGAGCGTTCAATGACTGCCATGAAGACAGTAGATCCTAATGTTAAACCGGAGGACTTCAGATCTCCTGGTCATATGTTTCCTCTGAAAGCTAAAGAAGGCGGTGTATTAGAGCGTAATGGTCATACAGAAGCAACAGTGGATCTTGTACGACTCGCAGGTCTTGAACCCGTTGGTCTTTGTTGTGAGATAATGAAGGAAGACGGATCTATGGCACGTACTGATGATCTTGTAGAATTTGCTAAAAAGCATAACTTAAAGTTCGGACGTATAGCAGATCTTGTTCAGTATAGAAAAGATCATGAAGTATTCGCAGAATGTGTTGCAAAAGCTAAAATGCCTACAAGATACGGAGAGTTTACCATATATGGTTATATAAATAAGCTTAATGGAGAGCATCATGTAGCACTTGTAAAAGGTGATATATCAGATGGTGAGCCTGTCCTTTGCAGAGTTCATTCAGAGTGTCTTACAGGGGATGCTTTAGGTTCTGCAAGGTGTGACTGTGGCCAGCAGTATGATGCAGCAATGAAGATGATAGCAAAAGAAGGAAGAGGAGTTCTTGTCTATCTGAGACAGGAAGGAAGAGGCATAGGTCTTATCAATAAGATACGTGCGTATGAACTTCAGGATCAGGGACTTGATACAGTTCAGGCCAATCTAGAACTTGGATTTCCTGAAGATGCAAGAGATTATACGATAGGAAAGCAGATTCTTACAGATCTTGGTGTACACAAGCTTCGTCTTATCACCAACAATCCGGCTAAAGTATATGGTCTTGGAGGAAATAACCTTGAGATAGTAGAAAGAGTTCCTATCCAGATGGAGCCTGGAAAGTATGACAGATTTTATCTTAAGACAAAGAAAGAGAAAATGGGACACATACTTGACCTATAAAGTATTATGAGTGTTATAATAAAGGGAAAAATCATAGAAGATGCGAAGAACCCTTATGATTTAACCGATAAAAAGTAACTATTTGGTGGGGAATTACTGAATAGTAACATAAAATAATAAAAGAACAGGAGAATAATAAAATGAAAGTATTAGAAGGAAAACTTATAGCAGAAGGAATGAAGATTGCAATCGTAGGAGCAAGATTTAACGAGTTTATCGTATCAAAGCTCATCAGTGGAGCAAGAGACGGTCTTGTTCGTCATGGTGTAAATGATGATGACATAACACTTGCATGGGTTCCTGGTGCATTTGAGATACCACATGTAGCAAAGAAGATGGCAGAGTCTGGTAAATATGATGCTGTAATCTGTCTCGGTACAGTAATAAGAGGTGCTACAAGTCATTATGATCTTGTTTGTGCAGAATCATCAAAGGGAATTGCAAATGTTGGTCTTGAAACAGGAGTTCCTGTAATATTCGGTATCGTTACTACAGACAATATCCAGCAGGCTATCGAACGTGCAGGCACAAAGGCAGGCAATAAAGGATATGACTGTGCGCTCAGTGCGATTGAAATGGTAAATCTTGAAAGACAGATATAATATAATCCGGAAAGGAAATTATAATGTTTCAGCGATTTTATCCAAGTGAGTATTATGAGTCTGCTTATGAGATTGATTATTCATCATATTATGATAAAGGTTACAGAGGGATACTATTTGATGTAGATAATACCCTTGTAGAGCACGACCAGCCTGTTACACGTCAGGCAATAGAATTATTTGACAGATTAAAAGATATAGGATTTAAGACATGTATCATATCCAACAACAAAGACTACCGCGTAAAACCACTGGCAGATACTCTAAAGTCACAATATGTATACAAAGCAGGCAAACCATCTGCAAAAGGTTATGAAAAAGGAATGGAATATATGGGAACCACGCCTGATACAACATTTTTTGTAGGCGACCAGATATTTACGGATGTCTGGGGCGCGAACAGAGCCGGTATACATTCTATCCTTGTAAAACAGATAGCAGAACATGAGGAAATTCAGATAGTCCTTAAAAGAAAACTTGAACATATAATCATGTATGAATATAAGAAAAAAGTGGGAAAATCACAGCCAAACCACTAAAAGGCAAAAACGGATAAGTTCAATAAATCCATATAATAACCGGGGGCAAAAATCCTTTTAACTATAAAAAAGGATTTTTGCCCCCGGCTATCCTTATAATTCACCCAGGTTAAGTATCGATTTTGGTAAACTAATTGAATCATATATTTCTTTATATTTTTTTGAATCTATACCATCGATATAATTCTTAACAAAATTCTTTGTGCATCCTAAAGTTTTGAGGTAGTCTACTGCTTTATTGTATGATATGGCTGCTTCTTCTATATAATCATATCTTCCAATCAGATAATTGCCATTAATATGAATACGGCTTGCATATCTTGTTGTTTCAGATTTTGTCTCTGCTGTAACACCTTGATATGTATTGAGAATCTCTATATTGGAATACCTGTAATCATGTGTGTCACCATTGACATATCTGAAATCAATTCCCGGTCTTGCGAAATTCCTTATACCATACCTTGATGCAATATTTGTCTGCATGCCGTATTCTGCGACAAAGAGATGACTGCCACGCCTCATGATCGAGTGGTTAGAATAATAAAACAAATCGTCAACATCAAATATAAGTACATCATCCTGTGAAAGATAATAATTAAAAAAATTAACACGCATATATATTGGAGTTTTTATATACAAGCCATTATTTTTATAATTGCAAAGTGATACAAATTTATGAAAATCAAGCAATGGAAAGTCTTTTTTATTGTAATCATCAGGTGTAAATACTTCATCATTTTCGATTATCTTTAGGGCATCCTTATAGCATTGATGAGCTTCGTTTTCACTTGCAAAACTGCCTAGACTTATGTGCTTATTCTTATATGTAATGGAAGAACGATAGTATACGGTACCATCTTTTTTAACTGCCATATACACACCCGGTAATAGTTTCATTAGTTTACTCCATTCTTAAGGTTATTATGAACTGTGTTAGAGTTTACACCTTATCTAGTGTGAACTGTAACGTAGTTTATAATAACATTTTCATATATTTTTTTCTAGTTTATGAATAATTTTCTATAAATGTTACAAAAATATATATAAAGTGAATAAACTTAATATTTATGCATATAATTTGTAATAGATTTGTAACAATATTAAAAGTAGCAAAA
>JALERT010000214.1 GCA_022764445.1 Lachnospiraceae bacterium
GGATATCATCTCTAAATGGAAGGTTAAGAGCCTTTGGTGACTGACGGAGGAACCATTTATCTGCCTTATCTCCAGCAAGTCTTGTACAGTGAATACGTGACTGCTGTCCGGCACCGATACCGATTGCCTGACCATCTTTTACATAGCATACAGAGTTTGACTGTGTATATTTAAGGATGATATTGGCGAGCATCATGTCATTAAGAGCATCTTCTGAAAGCTCCTTCTTTTCTGTAACTATATTGGAGAAAAGTTCTTTTGTTGTCTTAACTGTATTGTGTCCCTGCTCAAATGTTATGCCGAATACATCTTTTGTCTCAAGCGGTGCTGCTTCATAATCAGGATCGATTTTTATTACACAATATTTTCCACCTTTTTTACTTTTAAGTATTTCCAGTGCTTCAGGTGAATAAGAAGGTGCAATTATACCATCTGATACAAGGGTTTTAAGATATTTAGCTGTTGCAACGTCACATTCATCAGAAAGTGCCACAAAATCACCGAATGATGACATTCTGTCAGCACCTCTTGCACGTATATAAGCTGTTGCTACAGGAGTAAGTTCAATATCATCATCTACGAAGTATATTTTCTTCATAGTATCATCAAGAGGTACATCAATTGCGGCACCTGCAGGGCTTACATGCTTGAAAGAAGCTGCTGCCACATGACCTGTTGCTTCCTTAACCTCTTTAACTAACTGCCAGCTGTTAAATGCATCTAAGAGATTGATATATCCCGGTGTGCCATTTAACACTTCAAATGGAAGGTCTTTGCCGTCTTTCATAAATACTCTGGCAGGTTTCTGATTTGGATTACATCCGTACTTTAACTGAAGTTCGTTCATCAATATTCTCCTCTCTGGATAAATGTTATCGTGTAATGTAACTGTTTATAAATATAGAAAAAATGCCAACTCTCCCGGACTATTGCCCAGACGGTCGGCTCCTATACGTTATACTCCCTGTGGTTAATTCCACTTCCGTCAGTCATATAACTATGATTACTTTATCATATGAGTAAAAATGTTTCAAGCATAACTGTCGAGAGTTGTTGACTATATACGATTAAAAGCCTATAATTCAGAAAGAATACAATGACATACTATTGCTCACAAAGTACATCAATATTTTTGCGTGGGCTTTTAATGTCCGGGGAGGAATCTGTATGAAGCTTGCAGAATGTATAGAAAATTTCAGCCGGAATCTTAAGGCGAAAGATGTAGATAAGGCACTTGATGCACTTGACAGTGTTGCAGAGATTTTAAAGGTATCAGATAAGCCTGATATATGTGCTAATCATATTCTGGAATTTTACATTTTTGAGTATTATTTCAAAACAAAAGAGTACGATTCACACCATCATCCTGTACACCAGATGTATCTAAGTGTCGCCAAAATTCTTATGGATCAGAAAAAGTATGACAGGGCTTTAGAAGTTTTAGAAAAAGCGGGAGAATGGAATCCCGTTGATATGGATATACTATGGGCAGAGACTGACTGTTTAAAAGTTACCAATAGGCTCGAAGAATTAAAAGAGACAGTAATCAATCTGTATCCATTTATATACACAAGGGCAGATATGGCAAAGTTTTACAGATGTCTTGGATTTTACTATCTGGAGAAGTATGAGCCGGAGACAGCTATGGTTTTATATACATACAGCAATATGTTCAGCCATAGCAAAAATGCAGACAGTGAGATAGAATATCTTGAAATTGCTTTAGGAAAGGATTGTCCAGAATATACAGTTGAAGAGATAAAGAAAATTTTAGAAGAAAAAAACATTCCTGCCGGAATATCAGATACAACACTTGCAATCCTTTACAGGGCAGGTCAGCTTGAATATGAGAGTGGAGACAGAAAAGCTGCTTCGGAGTGTCTTGAGCTTCTTTATGAGGTTACGGGAGATGAAGAAGTTGGAAAGATGATTGATAAGATTGAAAAATAGAAAAATAAAAGGAGAAATTCAATGACTGGAGTATTATTTGAGGGAGGATCTTTCAGACCTGTTTTTAGCTGTGGTGTAATGGATGCACTGCTTGATGCGGATATTATGTTTCCGTACTGCATAGGGGTGTCAGCCGGTGCAGCTAATGCAGCTTCATATATATCTAGGCAGAGGGAAAGAAATATAAGAGTTATAGAACGGTACCGTAACGATAAAAGATATTTTGGCAAGCGTAATTATCTTCATGATAAAAGTATATTTGGAATAGATTTTGTCTTTAGGGAAATTCCTAATTATATAGATCCGTTTGACATGGAAACATTTAAAAAATATGATGGCAATTTTGTTATAGTAACAACTGATGCACTTACAGGTGTAAGCCGCTATTTTAACCAGAATGATGTAGATGATACTTATAATGTTCTTTGTGCTTCATGTGCTTTACCAATCGCTTTTCCTGCGGTAACGATAGATGGAAGGGAATATTATGACGGAGGTCTTTCAAATCCCATACCTATCGATAAGATGATTAATGATGGTGTTGATAAGATGCTCATTGTTCTTACAAGACCTAAGGGTTATGTAAAAGAATGTAACAGAAATGACAGACTGGCAGCCGGTCTTTTAAAATCGAGATATCCAAAGATAGCGTATGGCCTACTTAACAGATATAAGAAATATAACGAATCAATAAAAATCTGCGAGAAGCTTGAAAAGGAAGGAAAGGCGATTATAATACGTCCTAAAACACCTGTTTCAAGTTATGAAACAGATACAAAGGTAATGAGAGAGTCGTACGAAAAAGGATATAAACTTGCACAAAAAAAGATGGATGAAATAAGAGAATTATTTGAGGAGAAGTAAATTTCAGGTTACTGTTAACGTTATTTCTGTAACAATAAGTCGTTTGTTGGCAACAGTTCAAAAATTTTTGTTTCCTTTTTATGCAAAATAGTATATAATAACTCTTGATTGAGGTTTAGCTGTCATTTTATGGCAGTTATATCATGTAATATATGTATGAATGCCGTAAGGCATCTGCAGAAAGAAAGTCCCATATATAAGGGATAAGATCAAA
>JALERT010000217.1 GCA_022764445.1 Lachnospiraceae bacterium
CGATGCATCAAGTTCAAGATCTTTCAATTCAAGAGAAGCATATTTGTACGTTTTATATTCAAGAAGTCTTTCTACAAGTTCTGCTCTCGGATCTTCCTCTTCTCCCTCTTCATTGACCTCAACAGGAAGAAGCATCTTAGATTTGATTTTCAGAAGAGTAGCTGCCATTACAAGGAAATCACTCATAATGTCAAGATCTTTCTGCTCCATAGAAGAGATTATCTCCATGTACTGATCTGTTATCTCAACAATCGGTATATCAAATATATCTATCTTATTTTTTTCTATAAGATGTAGTAAAAGACTTAATGGTCCGTCAAAAGCATCAAGTTTAACAGAAATACTGCCCATATAGCCACTCCCCTTTTGTCATTACAAAAGAACATTTAACATGCGTATACATGCATAATGAATTATATCAAGCAACAATGTAATCATAAGTATCAGTTTAATCACAGAATCTGATTTTATAATATTCAGATAGTATCTTGCCGATATACCGGCAATGATAAGTCCCATATCAAATGTTGATACCGGAAAAAGATTTACAACAAACATTCCAAAACTAAGTATAGCAATATACTGCACTGCTAATACAAGGATTCTATCCACAATCCCTGTATTCAGCGCAGCAAAAATTCCACTTTCTCCACCATAACCATATCTGAGTATTATAACACTTCCTGTAAATAAAAGAATATTGACTGCAAATCCTGTTATCCCAAGTATAATATTGGTATTTTTCTCTCTTATTCTGAACATATGGGGCTTCGATACCGGCGCATAACACGTCACCGATAATATTATTCCAACAGGATCTATATATCTCCATACTTCAAATATACTGTGGCTTCCTATCTTTGAACAGCCATTGCCCTTGCAAACAATTTTATATACAATTGATTTAGGAAGTTCATGCATAATCATAATCAATAAACTTACAAATATACAAACTGCTATTTCCAATAGAATTTCACTCACAGAAATACCTCACGATTTTATTTGTAATAGTCAAACTGAAGATCATACATACGAACTGTATCGCCTTCTTCTATGCCGAGAGCTTCAAGTTCTTCCAATATACCACTTGTATGAAGGAATTTCTGAAAGAACTGAAAGCCTTTCTCAGAATCAAGGTTAGTATAGCCGAGCATCCTCTCAATTCTTGGTCCCTCAACTACATACATATCTTCTTTACTATCGTATTCAACCGTATATGGTTCATCAGGGAATGTCATATCATCCACTGTAAACTCTCTTTCAAATACAGTAGGCTCTTCATTTATCTCGTCAAGAAGCTGTCTTACATAATAAAGTAACTCCTTTACACCCTTACCGCTTACAGCAGATATAGGAAATACCTTAATTCCTTTTGGTTCAAATTCTTCCCTGAGAAGTGATATTACCGTATCCTCCTCTGTACCATAAAATACATCTGTCTTATTGGCAGCTATAACCTGTGGTCTTTTTGCAAGCTCCTCACTGTATTTCGCAAGCTCGCTGTTGATTACATTAATATCGTTAAGAGGATCACGTCCCTCTGTAGATGCAGCATCTACCATATGAATAAATACTTTTGTTCTTTCTATATGCTTAAGAAATTCATGACCAAGACCTATTCCGTCTGCTGCACCTTCTATAAGTCCGGGTATATCCGCAATCACAAATCCGTCTGTGCCTTCAAGATCTACAACTCCAAGTATTGGCTGCAAAGTTGTAAAATGGTAATTAGCTATCTTAGGCTTTGCATTACTTACCCTTGATAAGAATGTGGATTTACCTACGTTTGGAAAACCAACAAGACCAACATCAGCAATGGTCTTAAGCTCAAGTATTACATTGAGCTCTCTGCCTGGTTTACCTGGCTGTGCGTACTTTGGAACCTGCATTGTAGGTGTTGCATAATGCATATTGCCCTTGCCGCCACGTCCTCCACGCAGGATGACTTCGCGTTTACAATCATGCGACATATCAACTATAACTTTACCGGTTTCAGCTTCTTTAACAACTGTTCCTTCCGGAACTTTAACTATAAGATCAGCACCATCAGCACCATGACAGCGTCTTTTGCCGCCAGGCTGACCATCACCTGCCTCATATTTTCTTATATGACGGAAATCATTAAGGGTATTCATTCCTGGATCTACTTCAAAAATCAGGTCTCCACCTCTGCCGCCATCTCCGCCATCCGGTCCGCCTGCCGCTACATAGAGCTCACGTCTGAAACTTACATGACCATCTCCACCATTACCGGAACGTATATAGATTTTAGCGCTATCTGCAAACATCATTCCACCTTCTTTCTATATTAATAAACACTTTATGCGTTTTTATAGAGTAAAAAGAGGGGCTGTATACACAGCCCCCTGTATCGGTCAACCGGATATACCGGTCTTAAGACTTATTTAGCTTCTACCGGATATACGGAAGCCTGCTTCTTGTCTCTACCTTTTCTTTCAAAACGAACAACACCATCTACTAATGCAAATAATGTATCATCTCCACCACGTCCAACATTAACGCCTGGAAGAATCTTTGTTCCACGCTGTCTGTAAATGATATTACCAGCGAGTACGAACTGTCCATCTGCTCTCTTTGCTCCTAATCTCTTTGACTCTGAGTCTCTACCGTTCTTTGTAGAACCCATTCCTTTTTTATGAGCAAATAACTGAAGGTTCATCTTTAACATGTTATTACACCTCCTGCTTTCTCTTAATTTTAACTTTAATATACTGTTTTCCATATTCGTGTTCTATGCCTTTAAGACCTAGAACTAAAGATTTAAGTAACAGCTGTGCGGCTTGTCCTACAGGTCTTGATGTTATACTGTATGTAACAACATCTTTTTCCTCATGGACAGCATTCCGAAAAGTATCTTCTGTAAATGCCTCAATGGAATTTATCGTATTAATGACAAGTGCTGAAACGGCTGCACAGACGATATCTTCACCTGCATCTGCATATCCTGCATGTCCTTCCATACGAAACCCATATACCACATCTGATTGGTCTTGATATACATCAACTTTAATCATTGTACTGTCACCTTTTCTGCGATTCTATCTTCTGGATGAAAACGAATCACCATACACTTAATTAAGCGTTAATCTTTTCAATCTTAACCTGTGTGTAAGCCTGTCTGTGACCGTTTTTCTTATGATATCCAGATTTTCTCTTATATCTGTAAACGATAACTTTCTTTGCGCGGCCTTCTTTAACAACAGAAGCTGTTACAGTTGCAGAAGCAACATCATCTCCAGCCTTCATAGTTCCATCATTTACAGCAACAACCTGATCAAAAGTAACTGTCTCTCCTGCTTCAGCAGCAAGTCTTTCTACGTTAATGACATCACCTTCGGATACCTTGTACTGCTTTCCACCTGTTGCGATAATTGCGTACATACGTGCACCTCCTATTTATCATTACTCGCTAACTACGGCGTCACTTATGTGACTTCAAGGAGCCTCGTTAAGCGGCATACTCATATATCATACACATACACTACCAAACTGTCAAGTGCTTTTTTCGATTTTTGTTTTTTTTTGTTTTTTTGTAACAGTTCAGCCATATAAGTAACAGAAAGGATTCAAGCTTGCTTGTTATACTGTCTGTTACTTATATGGTAGAATAGCCTTTCATTCACGTAATGAATAAAACAAAAGCTGCAATGCAGCGACTGACAGCAGTTCGTAACTATATTATTTTTTATATAACAACTGCTGTCAGGTTTTATGAATGTAGTGAATGAAAGGCTGAACTGTTACAAGCAGGTTTTATGAATGTATGGAACGGAAGGCTGAACTGTTACTTTTTGTGAGATAAAGCATATATTTTCCTAAATAAATATCTTTACCATGTATAAGACTGTCAGATGTAATGGATAAAATATATAAAAGAAATACTTTGGAAGTTTCTTTTCTTCCTTATCTGAATCGTACGCCATGATAAATGGTATGGATAATATTC
Organism: Lachnospiraceae bacterium; assembly: GCA_022764445.1. Taxonomy (GTDB): domain Bacteria; phylum Bacillota; class Clostridia; order Lachnospirales; family Lachnospiraceae; genus Butyribacter. The sequence continues at coordinate 3,968 of JALERT010000217.1, forward strand.
CGAAAGCCTCTTTCCTTCCCTGAAGCACAAGAAGTATCATAATTATAATAAACATCTTATAATGATTTTCCCTGCACATATAAAAGACTGCTATTATTAGTATTCCATAGAAACTGTAATCAACTTTCATTATAAAAGCAACAGCAGAGCCTGCAAATATGCATATCATCTGTTCATCAATTCTGCCACTGTATTTTTCAATCCCCATAAGCACTAAAAGACCTATAAGCAATGTCCATATTACATTTTGATTGTTAATATCTATAAAAGAATTGCTGATTACAAGATCAAATGGTATTTCAGAAATAACTGCAAATATAAACATTCTCTGAAGATATTTTTTTCTATTTGATGTATACCTGAATCCCTCTGTAATCATAAAGCAGATAACCGGAAATGATATTCTGCCTATCATCCTTAGTATATTGTATAACTGTGGATCATTCTTTGCAGAAACAAGTACAACTGCTAAATGATCGCATAACATCGTGATAAGGGCAACTATCTTTAAAAAATTTCTTCCAAATCTTTTGTCCCAAAATACTGTATAATTTTCTTCTGTCATAATTTAAATTCTACCTTGAATAGTCAAATACCTCTTTAGCATGTTCTTTTTGTGTTATAATTATTCTAAAGCAAATAAAAAAGCCTCTAATCCTTAGATTACAAGCTTTCTCGGGTTGGGCTGTTTAAGTTATAAACAGAGCAGTCTGTAGGGGAATCGAACCCCTGTTTTCGCCGTGAGAGGGCGACGTCTTAGCCGCTTGACCAACAGACCATTTATTCAAATGCTTTTCTTCTGTCCCGCTTGCTTTATCCCTGCCGCGCTGACAAAATATACTATACACTACTTTCAGAAAAAATGCAACCCCTTTTTTCAAAAAAATCAAAAAAGGGGTTCACTTACCATTATACATCCCTTTCAGAATGGTTTGGATCTTCACCTACTACTCTTATGGCAGTAGCTACACACGCTGTAATTTCCGCATCTGTCTGAATAGTCGATGCATCAAACTGGTGCATAAGCTTTCCCTGAAGAGAACTTCCATAGCGCGGTGGCAGACGATTAAGTGCATATGCTGCAATATCTAGCCTGCATTTATCACACTTACAGTAATCTGTTGTTTTCCATATCTGATCAATTTTGTGGAGCACAGACTCCTCCATTACATTTACAAGTCCTTCCATTTTCATCTTCTCCTTTCCCACTCTAAGAAAAATATCCTATGTAAATAGTATAGTTATTTAAAAACCGCTATACTAAAATCCAAAATACGAATCTATACCATTAGCAATACCTCTAGCCATTTTAACCTGAAACTTACTATTCTGCATTTTTCGATCTTCTGACGGATTACTCATAAATCCCATTTCTATAAGTGTAACAGGTATCTTACTCCAATTTGTACCTGTAAGATCATCTCTTGCAACCAATCCCCTGTTTTTAATTCCTGTTGATGAACAATATTTTTTTATGATTGCCCTAGACAATTTTTTGGAAGCCTTACTTAATTTTTTTACATAATGATTTGAAGAAGAAGGGTATAAAACACTTGCTCCTTTTACGCTGGAAGAAGAAGAACTGTCACCATGTATTCTTATATAAATGTCTGAACCACTTTTATTAGCCTTTAATGCTCTTTCCTTATTGCTTATATTTACATTATTCTTTGTACGAACCATATATACTTCATAGCCCCTGGCTAAAAGTATACTTTTAAGCTTTTTAGCAACATTAAGGTTCATTTTATACTCAGGAACACCTGTCGCAACACCAGTTGCACCACCTGCCACCTTAGGTTTACGTACAGATGAACCGGGACCAATCGGCTCAGTTGAACTGTTTCCGCGTAACTGATGACCTGCATCTATTGCTATTTTCTTTTTTCCAATTATTTTAACTTTGCATTTAACAGATTTACTGCCTGCTGTAGCTGTCACATAGACACTACCAGCCCTTACACCTTTAAATACCCCATTTTTATTTATTACTGCATATTTTTTGTTCGATACAGACCACTTCACACTTGAAGCTTTGCCTGTTATTTTTACTTTAAATGAGTATTTTTTTCCTGCCCTTATTTTAGTTGTTTTCTTTGTAAATTTAATACTTTCTACTTCAAGCACAGGCTTTTCAGTCGGTTTAACTGTTGGTTCGGATGTTGCCGTTGGTTTTGGTGAAGACGCAAGCGACGGCTTTGATGTAGAATCAGATACATTTTCATCTGTACCTGTATACCCATATGCATATGCTACTTTATTAAATTTTTGATATGTCCCAAATCCACTAACTATAGTAATAGACATAATCAATAACAATGTGCATAACAATCTGATTTTAGTATTTTTTTTCATTTTATTTCTCCCCTTTTTTCTATAACATATATGTTCACATTAAATATATTGATAATGACTTATATTTGATTTAAAACGCAAAAGGCAGGTGCTTCAACCTGCCTTGATAATTATTCAAAAGTTCCAAACTTTGAAAAAGGATATATCCTAAGTATAGCTCTTCCCTCTATATTCTCACGTTTTACAGGTCCGACCTCTTCATAACGGCTGTCTTCACTTATTTTCCTATTATCACCTAATACAAAAAATTCATCATCACCAAGTTTAAGCGGTTCTGCTGCTATTCCTGACTCAGTCATAGGATCTTTACCATAATTTTCCTTTATGATTTTGCCATTAATATATATATCGTTTCCCTTTATCTGAACTGTTTCACCCGGCAGACCAATAACACGCTTAATATAATAATCATCACTTTCTCTTCCATGCGGATAAAATACTATTACATCAAATCGCTTCGGATCGCTGAATCTGTATGAAACCTTCTCCACCAAAAGGTTATCCTTATGGCTAAGGGTATTCATCATTGACTTACCATCTACAATAGTACGCTGAATAACATACTTTGGAACAACGGCAACACATACAAATATAATTGCGGCATATATAATAAACTCAACTATTGCATTTCTTATTTTTCTGCCTTTTGAAATCTCTCCGGTATCTTTTTCTTTACCTTCTGCCTCATCAGGAGTGATACCTTCTTCTGCACTAACATCTTTTTCTTCTTCTTTTACTTCGATGTTATCATTTTCTGTGTCTGTCATATCATCTATCCCCTTATTCAATTATATGTTGAACATTTATTTGTTACTGTTCTAACCTTTGAGCTAACAATAACAATTATTCTTCAGAAAAAGAAATCTCCTGCTCTGCCATAGCTTTTTTCTCTTCTTCCTCGGCGGCTTTCTTAGCCTCAACTTCGGCAGCTTCTTCCTCACTAAGGATTCTGATCTTTGAATTGTATAATTCATCAACGGCTATAGATAATGGTTTGGGACATTTTACATCTGTAAGTACTTCAGCTCCATCAATTATCTGACGTGCTCTTTTAGCTGTTGCTAAAACGATAGAATATCTGCTGTTGACAACAGGAGCCTCACCTTCTTCAACCTCGCTGTTGATTACTTCCATTAAATCTGTATATGATGGATGTAACATAATATTTCCCCTTTCTGTCTCTCATATCATTAATATTTTTATTATACAAATACGCATAATACAAACTAATGAATTATTATACAAGATTATCCAAATAAGTGCAAGTTATCAAATCTGTTTTTTTAAATATTTGTAGCAGTTCACACTATATCTACTTTTCAAAGTCATTCTTTATCTTATCAATAAATTCAGTCTGGTTTTCTTTTGAATAATGTACTGCCTGCAAAAGATTGTGCATCTCTTTTACACATTCATCAAGATCATCATTCTCGACAATATAATCATAAAAGTCCATATAACTACATTCTTCAACAGCTCTTGCCATTCTTTTATCAATTGCTTCCTTAGTCTCTGTGCCGCGGCCTTCAAGTCTTCTTCTAAGTTCCTCGTATGATGGAGGAGTTATAAATACAAGAGTAACCTCAGGAAAAGCTTTCTTCACCTTCAATGCACCCTGCATCTCTATTTCAAGAAGTACATCTGTTCCGTTATTGATTTTATCATAAACGTATTTCTTAGGAGTTCCGTAATAATTGCCTACATACTCAGCATACTCGATAAATTCATCATTTTTTATCATCTCTTCAAACTCGTCACGCGTTTTAAAGAAGTAATTTACACCTTCTTTTTCACCTTCACGCGGTTTTCTTGTTGTAGCTGATATAGATATGGCATATCCATAATTTTTAACAAGCTCATTTACTACCGTTCCTTTTCCTGCACCTGAAAATCCGGAAATAACCGCAATAATTCCTTTTTTACTCATAATCCAAGCTCCTCTCATTTGTTGGTATATCATTTACTCTATTTTCTATCGTATCAGGAAGAAGTGCTGACAGCATTATATGTCCACTATCCATCACAAGTATACATTTTGTCTTTCGTCCACATGTAGCATCTATCGCAAGATTATTGTCTTTTGCCACCTGCACCATCCTTTTAATAGGCGCCGCATCTGCCCGAATAATTCCAATAACTTTGTCCATATTGACTATATTGCCATATCCTATATTAACAAGCATAAAATTCCTCCTGTGATACTTCTTACAAAACTACTCAACATTCTGAATTTGTTCTCTAATTTTTTCAACTTCAGTCTTAAGGTCGATTGCGATAGCTGAAAGTTCTCTGTCATTAGCCTTAGAAAGAATTGTATTGGCTTCCCTATTCATCTCCTGGGCAATGAAATCAAGCTTACGTCCTATTGATTCATTCAAAGATAATGTATCTGTCATATTCTTTAGATGGCTTCGAAGCCTTACTGTCTCTTCATCAACACATATCTTATCAGCAAATACAGTTATCTCTGTAGCAAGAATACTTTCATCTACATGAGTTTCTGCAAGAAGTTCCTCAACTTTTCCACGAAGTTTATCTCGATATTCTTTAACAATTTCAGGCGAACGTTCTTCAATTTTATCAACAAGAGATACTATGTAATCAAGCTTTGATAGTATATCTTCTTTAAGATGTTCACCCTCTTTTGCTCTCGCCTGCATAAACTTCTCACCTGCATTTTTAACTGCATCAGCTATAACAGGATATATGGTATCACAATCAGTTTCTTTTTCTTCAACTGTGATAACATCAGGAAATCTTATAAGAGATGATGCACTTATCGACTTCTCAATTCCAAACTCTTCTGCTGCCTCCTTTATCGCATCCATATATCCACCCGCAATACCTGCATTATATCTGACAGATGTCTGTTCCATTTTATAATCCTCAAATGTTATATAAACATCTATCTTGCCTCTTGCAGCATAATTTTTTAATATATTCCTTATATCACTCTCATAAGCATTAAATTTCTTCGGAAGCTTAACATTCATATCACAATACCTGTGATTTACAGACTTTATCTCAACTATTATCTTATAGTCAGACGTCGTAATCTCACAACGTCCAAATCCGGTCATACTCTTTACCATTATTTCCTCCTAATTTCAGTTATCGCTAACTTACTTTTCAGCTTTTTTGTTTTCTTTTTTATCAGTAATTTTATCTGCTGCCTTTTTAATTGCTCTTGAAAGATTGTTTTCTTTTTTCTCCTCTTTTTCCTTACATCCTATAAGTTCATCCTCTGAATACTTTACATAATGAATAGAATCTTCTTCAACATCAATATCTTTAAGATCTATATATGCTGCAGTATCTTCATTAAGTTTTCTCTTTCTAAGACAATAAGCAATAAAGTCCTTGACGATACGATATATAACTGCAAATAAAGGACAGCCTATAAGCATTCCGACGATTCCCCAGATTCCTCCAAAAAGAAGTATAGAGAATAATACCCAGAAAGCCGACAATCCTGTTGATTCTCCCAGTATTGCAGGTCCGATAATATTACCATCAATCTGCTGAAGTACAGCAATAAGTATCAGAAAATATACTGCCTGAACCGGACTTACAAGCAAAATAAGGAGTGTGCTTGGTATTGCTCCAATATAAGGTCCAAATACAGGTATAATATTGGTTACTCCGACTATAACACTGACAAGCATTGCATATGGCAGATTCATAACACTCATTACAGCGAAGCAGATAACACCAATTATAGTTGAATCAACTATCTTTCCCGAAATAAATCCACTGAACATATCATTAGATATACGTGTATAGTGAATAATTATATCTGCCTGTTTCTTTTTAAATATACCGTATACTATCTTCTTTGCCTGTGCTGCAAATGTTCTTTTACTCATAAGGATATATATTGCAACTATTATGCCGATAAAAAGATTATAAAGAACATTTACAACAGCCATAACGCCACTTGCAAAATGAATTGCATATTCATTCAGATTAGGTAAAAGTTCTGTCCTAAGCCATGGAATAATTTCTGTCTGCATCTTTGAATCAAGGAAGCTAGTCGCCTGTAAGACTGCCTGCTGAATCGTTGATGCAAGATTTTTATTATTTTGTATACGCTCTGTTATCAGCCTGTAATAATGATCAGCCTGTTCAGGCAATACATTGATAAGAGAAATCATTGTATTAATTATCTGTGGAATAATCATCCAGCACAAAATAACTATTATAAGAATTCCTGTGAGAAGTGCAAATACTATTGCAATATTTGAAAAGATTTTTTTACTTTTCTCTGTCATTTTTCTTTTCTTCGTATATATCCTGGCAAATGCCCCATAGAACGTCTTTACAAGCGGATTTAAAATATATGCTATTACTGCTCCATAAATTACAGGCTTAATAAGGCTCAAAACATATACTAATCCATTTAAGATGTATCCTATGTTATAGATAAAAAGATAAAATACCCCTGCTCCCACCAGTACAAGAAACAAACCAAGCCATTTAAAAAAAGCTTCTTTTATTATGTTCTCATTGGTATTACTGTTTTTATTACTTTCAGCCATTTCATACCTCCATTTTTTAGGTATGTCCTCTCAAGCATAAAGAGACTTCGAGAGAACATAAGTCTAAATAATATAATACTTTTTTTTAATAAAATTTGCAATAAAAAGAAAGAAAAAAGACCATGCATAATACACAGTCCTTTTTCTTTTCATATATTAATTGGGAATATTAATATGAAAGCAAATTTATTATACAATTCATATTTATTAAATTATATTAATTATATTGGTAAATTAATAACCGAAATTCAACGATTATACTTCAAATAATAAATCAGCATATGATGGAACAGGCCAGAAGTCCTGATCGACAAGTGTCTCTAACTCATCAATTGGAGTACGAAGTTCTGACATTGCAACGAATACAACATCCTTGAAAAATGTAGCCTGTGCCTCACCCTCTTCTTTTTCTGCAGCTTCTGCAGTTACCTTTTCGAGGTTTGCAAGTGCTTTCTGTGCAGTGGCAAGAAGTGCAGAACATTTTGTAAGAAGTTCAGTCTGAACTGATACATCTGCTGAAGGACATGCTGCCGTAATGCTGTTTATTGAATCAGCAAGGCTTGTAATGTACTGGATAACAGCAGGTATGTACTGTTTTCCTGCCATATCTATCATAGTCTTAGCTTCAATATTGATTGTCTTAGCATATGTCTCGTACTTAATCTCGGCTCTTGACTCAAGCTCTGTCTTTGTAAGTACATTCTGTCTTTCAAATAGTGAAACAGTTGTATCTGATACAAGATAAGGAACAGCTTCTACCATTGACTTGATATTTGGAAGACCACGCTTCTCAGCTTCTTCAACCCACTCGTCAGAATATCCGTCACCATTAAATATTACTCTCTTATGCTCAGTAACTGTTTTCTTGATAAGTTGTTTAACAGCTTTTTCAAAATCATCTGCTTTTTCAAGCTCATCTGCAAATTCCTGAAGAACATCCGCAACAATTGTA
>JALERT010000218.1 GCA_022764445.1 Lachnospiraceae bacterium
GGTATCGGTAATATTCATGGTAAATATCCTGAAAACTGGGCAGGCTTAAGCTTCGAGACATTAGATGCTATTCAGGCTAAGACAGGAGATATGCCACTTGTTCTTCATGGTGGTACAGGTATCCCTGCTGACATGATTAAGAAAGCAATTTCACTTGGTGTTGCTAAGATTAACGTTAATACAGAGTGTCAGTTATCATTCCAGGAAGCTACACGTAAATATATCGAAGAAGGCAAAGACTTAGAAGGTAAAGGATTTGATCCTCGTAAGCTCTTAGCTCCAGGTGCTGAAGCAATCAAGGCTACTGTAAAAGAGAAGATGGAACTCTTCGGATCAGTTGGAAAAGCCTGATTATTGTAACAATATACATTAGACAAAGAACAGCTTTGCAGTACCTGTACTGCAAAGTGTTTTTTTCTATTTTATTTGTGCATACGGAGGCTTATATGACCAAAAAAGAGTTTTTAGATGTATTGACAGAGAGTCTTGCGGGAAATATCCCGGCAGAGACAATAGAAGAAAATATAATATATTATAAAGATTATATTGAAAGATCGGATAAGTCGGAAAAAGATACTATAAATGAACTTGGAGATCCTCATTTGATTGCAAGGACGATTATAGATAGTTTTATAGCATCAAAAGGTCCAATGGCAGAGTATTATAAAGAACAGGCGAGAAGTGAATATAGCAGCAGTCAGGGCAACTTTAGAAATATGGATTATAATGATATTGATGATACATTTGATAATGCCGGAAGTGGTTTTTCTCTTAAGTGGTATGAAAAATTAATGGGAGTTGTTATAATAGTCGCAGTAGTGGCAATGCTTCTGGTATTGGGAGCTGTTGCTGTTAAGATTATTATTAGGATAGTACTGCCAATAGTAATTGTACTGCTGGTTATAAAGCTTATTGTCGATCATTTTGGAAAAGACTCGTAAAGAGAAATGTAATTAATTGTAAATTAGAAATGAGGAAATATGTATAAAGTATTATGTAAAGACGGAAATGCGAAGCGTGGTCAGTTAGAAACTGTTCATGGAACGATACAGACACCTGTTTTTATGAATGTTGCAACTGTGGGTGCGATGAAAGGTGCTGTTTCAACTGAGGATTTACAGGGAATAAAGACACAGGTTGTACTTAGTAATACGTATCATCTTCATGTAAGACCTGGAGATGAAATAGTTAAGCAGATGGGCGGTATCCATAAGTTTATGGTATGGGATAAGCCTATACTGACTGATTCCGGCGGATTTCAGGTTTTCTCACTTGCAGGACTTCGTAAGATTAAAGAAGAAGGCGTGTATTTTAACTCCCACATTGACGGAAGAAAGATTTTTATGGGACCTGAGCAGAGTATGCAGATTCAGTCCAATATTGCTTCAACTATTGCAATGGCATTTGATGAATGTCCACCACATCCTGCAACAAGGGAATATATGCAGAATTCTGTTGACAGGACGACAAGATGGCTGGAAAGATGTAAGAAGGAGATGACAAGACTTAATAGTCTTGAAACTACGATCAATAAATCACAGCTCCTGTTTGGCATTAATCAGGGTGGAACTTATGCAGACATTCGTATAGAGCATGCTAAAAGGATAGCAGATATGAATCTTGACGGATATGCAATTGGTGGTCTTGCTGTTGGGGAAAGCCACGAAGAAATGTATGATATAATAGAAAAAACTGTCCCATATCTTCCGGAGGATAAGCCTGTTTATCTTATGGGCGTTGGTACACCTGCCAATATCCTTGAGGCGGTTGAGAGGGGTGTTGACTTCTTTGACTGTGTATATCCTGCGCGTAATGGACGTCATGGTCATGCCTACACCAACCATGGCAAGATGAATCTTATGAATAAGAAGTACGAGCTTGATGACAGACCTCTTGATGAGACATGTGACTGTCCTGTATGTAAGAGATACAGCAGGGCTTATATACGTCATCTTCTTAAAGCGAAGGAAATGCTTGGACTTCGCCTTATGGTAACACATAATCTTTATTTTTATAATACAATGATGGAAGAAATCAGGGATGCAATCGAAAAAGGTTGTTTCCATGAATATAAAAAGAAAAAATTAGAACAGCTTGGGGAAGAATCTTCATGAATAAAGAGAGATGAACCCTTATCACTAACAATAGCATATCAGGAGGAAGCAAAATGAATTTATTAACAGTATTAGCAACAAAAGGATCATCTGCTTCAAGTGCAGGAAGTTTAGTAACTATGATAGTTTTATATGCTGCAATAATAGGCGTATTCTGGTTCTTTGCAATCAGACCACAGAGAAAACAGCAGAAACAGCATGATGCAATGCTTACAACACTTGAAGTTGGAGACAGTATTCTTACAACAAGTGGATTTTTCGGAGTAGTTATAGATATAACTGATGAGATTGTTGTTGTAGAATTTGGTAACAATAAAAACTGCCGTATACCAATGAAAAAAGATAATATAGTTGAAATCGATAAGCAGGGTAATGAAGAATAATTATTTAGGCTCCCCCGGTTACTTTAAACCGGGGGAGTTTTTTTACTCTATAATGTATGGCCGCATGCATCAGCAAGATTTTTGAGGTATTCGTATGGAATGGCAAGATTGCCACGACCTTTACCAATATCGATTGCCGGTTTATTGGCGCCGTGAAAGTCAGAGCCACCGCTTGGAAGAAGATCAAACTTATTGGCAAGCTTTCTAACGTAAGCTTCATCCTGTCCAATGTGATTAGAGTACATAACTTCTATGCCACTAAGACCTGCATCTTTAAGGCGTCCTATGAGGCTTTCAAGCTCTTTTTCCTCCAGTTTATAATGAAGAGGATGTGCAAGAATTGCAATACCGCCAGATTTCCTGATTATATCGATACCTTCCTCAGGTGTTATATATTCTCTTGGAACATAAAACTTTGAATTTGTGTCAAGATATTTATCAAAAGCATCATTAGGTGTTTTTACAACATTGTGATCGACAAGCCATCTTGCAAAATGTGCTCTTGTAACAACTGTTTCGGGATTGCTATTTGTAAGCTCTTCTATTGTAATTGGTATACCGGCGTCATTGAATCTTCTGATCATTTCATTATTTCTGTCTGTTCGTCTTTGGATTATCATTTTAGACATTTCATTAAAAGCCTTATCATGGTGATTTATAAAAAGTCCCACTATATGTATATCACTTGATTTATAGCCAACGGATAATTCCGTGCCTGGGATAAATTTTAGAGGAGCATTTTGCTCATTTACAGCTTTTATGGCATCATCAATACCGGCAACGCTGTCATGATCAGTAAGAGCAAAAGCCGAAAGACCATTATCAGAAGCTCTTTTTACAAGCTCGGCAGGAGAGCATGTTCCGTCAGAATAGTTTGAATGTGTATGAAGATCTATATATTTCATAATACCTCTTTTCCGTACCGGATCGTAGTGTCAAAAATTATTTTAACATCTTGATCTGTACTGTTTAATTTTTTTAAAGATAATATATCGATTAAGTCGGGATATTATCTTTACAGATTAATGTGAACCATAACAAATTAAAAAACAATAAAGAAATTATATCATATAAGTCATATTTTTAGCTTGAAAAGTATAATTATTATAAAAACTATATAAGATGGTGAGATAAATGAAGAAGAGTATTTATTATTATTTTGCAGTAATAAGTATTATGTACATATTATCTGCACTTATATTATGCATTGCAGCTGCATTAATTTGGAAGACACATGCTTCTGAAGGAGCGGTGTCGGCTTCTGTCGTAATGGCATATATAATATCGAATTTTGCAGGTGGCTTTCTTGCCGGGAAAAAGGCAGAAAAACATAAGTTTATATGGGGTATAGCTGTATCTGTCATATATTTTACAATTATCATTCTTGCAGGTGTATGGTTTATGGGCTGCAGACTTAGCGTGAATCCCCAGGTTGTGGGTAATGCTCTTATATGCGTCGTGTCCGGTATGTTTGGTGGTATGTTTGCTCCTGCAAAATAAAAATTGAATATTTATATTTTATTTTGTTTTGTTAAATTATGACATAAATGTAATAAAAATTTAAAACTATATTAAAAGAAGTGTGCTATGATAGACATTGTCAAAAAATGTATGATTATAGGAGGAACAGATGAAACACAAAGATAACGGTATAATAGATGAAAACTTATATGATAAAAAAAGTTTTCGTGCAAGAAGCAGAGATAAAATGATAAAAAGGGAGAGACGTTTAAGAAGACAAATATTAATGGTTTGTATCTGTGTTATCCTTTTAGTCAGCCTTGTAGGAATTATTTGGATGGTATCAGATTTTAATAAAGCAGGAAAAAAAGTTGCCGGAAAGCCAGATAACAGCGTGGCAGCAGGTAAAAATGTTACTGAAAAGCCTACAGCAACACCAGTTCCTACACCGACTCCTACAAAGGAGCCGGAGGGTAAGGAAAAGTGGCTCAGGAAGGATTTAGATCCTGATAAACCTATGGTTGCACTTACATTTGATGATGGTCCGTATTCACCGGTAACAGATAAGATATTAAAGACTCTTAAAAAATATGATGCAAGGGCAACATTCTTTACGGTAGGAAACCGTATATCAACATATGAATCGTCAGTTAAAAAGGCATATGAGCAGGGAAATCAGATAGCAAGTCATACATATAGTCATGTATATCTTACTCAGATAAGTAATAAAAAGATAAAGAAGGAACTTGCAAGAAGCAATAAAGCTATTAAAAAGGCGATTGGATGTGGTTTTGATACACTTCGTCCACCTGGAGGTATGGTCAATGACAGTATGAAAAAGGTGATTAATGTTCCTATGATTTACTGGAGCGTTGATACAGAAGACTGGTCTTCAAGGAATACAGACAAGATTCTTGCCAAGTGTAAATCCATTAAAGATGGAGATATAGTTCTTATGCATGATTTGTATCCAACGACGGCGAATGCAGTAAAAAAACTTGTCCCAAGGCTTGTAAAAAAAGGATATCAGATTGTCACAATAGATGAGTTGTTTTATTATAAAGGAATTGATGCCAAGGGCGGTGTTGTTTATTTTAGCGGCAGATAATACAAAATGATTTAAGACTTGCTATTTTTTCATATACTATGCTATAATGGCAAATAGTGTGACTCTGGGTTAGGGGGCACAACGCAGAAGTATAGTTAAAGGAGAAATGTAGCATGAAGAACAAGAAAAAAGGATTATTGCAGTTATTTGTAATTATCGCAATAATCGGGCTCTGTTCTTATATAACATTGGTTGGTATTACTGATGCGCATAAGGGTAGTGCTCAGAACATTAAACTTGGTTTGGATTTGGCAGGCGGTGTCAGTATTACATATGAAGCTGCCAATGGTACACCATCTGCTACAGAGATGAAGGATACGATACATATGATGCAGCAGCGTGCAGAAGTGTATAGTACAGAATCATCTGTAGTTCAGGAAGGTGATGACAGAATCGTTATTGAAATCCCTGGTGTAGAAAATGCAGATGAGGTTCTTTCTTCACTTGGTAAAGAAGGATCACTTGATTTTGTAGCAGAAGATGATATCAGCTTCGACAAGAATAACAAACCAACCTACAAAAAAATAGTATGTAGTGGTAAGCACATAAAGAATGCTGAAGCAACTACACAGCAGGATGAAGCGACTAAGAATAAAGAATATGTAGTTTCGCTTACATTTAATGCTAAAGGTGCTAAGAGATTTGCTGAGGCTACTAAAGAAGCTTATCCAACAAGGAAAAAAATCTATATATTATATGATGGAAAAGTAATTTCATCACCACAGGTTCAGGCTGAGATTCAGGATGGAAAAGCAGTTATTTCAGGAAGCTTTAAAACATTCCAGGAAGCAGATGAGCTTGCTTCAATGATACGAATCGGTGCACTTCCTGTAGAGCTTAAGGAAATTCAGTCACAGGTAGTTGGTGCACAGTTAGGACAGGATGCTATTCAGTCAAGTCTTCTTGCAGGTGCCATCGGTTTTGGTCTTGTAGTATTATTTATGCTTGTATTCTACAGGCTGCCTGGTCTTGCAGCATCCATTGCACTTCTTTTCTACCTGGTAGTAATGCTTGTAGCATTAAATGGCCTTGATATAACGCTTACACTTCCGGGTGTTGCCGGTATTATACTGAATATAGGTATGGCTGTTGATGCCAATGTTATTATATTCACGCGTATCAAGGAAGAACTTTCAAAAGGCAAATCAGTTCAGTCAAGTATTAAACTTGGATTTGACAAAGCATTATCAGCTATCATAGATGGTAACGTTACTACACTTATTGCGGCAGCAGTATTGTATATGAAAGGTTCAGGTACAGTTAAGGGATTTGCAACTACTCTTGCAATGGGTATTATACTTTCTATGTTCACGGCACTTTTCATCACAAAGATTATATTGAATGCAATGTATGCTCTTGGTGTTGATGA
>JALERT010000223.1 GCA_022764445.1 Lachnospiraceae bacterium
GGTCTTAATTCTCCATTAATTCCAGACAACTGATCTTTACAGTGATACAAAAGTCCATTGACCAGCGTTCCTGTATAATGGCCCGGACATGGATGAACCACCATATCTTTTTGTTTATTTAATACAATAATGTCTGAATCCTCATATATTATATCAAGAGGGATATTTTCCGGCTCTATGGTAAGTTCCTCCAATGGTTCTATAATAAGAATAACCTCATCACCTACATTTAACTTGTATCCTGATTTTACCGTTTTACCATTAACAGATACTTTCCCGTCTTTTATATTTTTTTGTATATACGAGCGTGACATATCAGACATTTTTTCTGAAAGGAACTTATCAAGTCTTTCATCACATTCATTTTCTTCAACTACATATCTAACACGTTCTGTGTTATTTTCCATTTTTTATTGTCTCCAAATCTTCTTCTTTATAATAAAATAAAATCAAAAGCATTGCAGCTATTGCCGAAACGACTACATAACAGTCTGCGACATTAAATACAGGGAAATTTATAAGTTCAAAGTAAAAGAAATCAGTAACAAATCCATGTACAATTCTGTCTATCATGTTACCTACTGCACCTGCTGCAATTACTACCAGGACAACCTTTAATGGTTTAAATTTACTTAAATCAGGTATTTTAATAAAAAGATATACCAAAAATATAAGTATCAGAATAGCTGTTATAAGCAAAATAATTCTTTTATTCTGCATAATTCCAAATGCAGCACCACGATTTTCCAAATACATCAGTCTGAATACGCCATCTATAATTGTTATTCCGTCATTTCCCTTCAAAGCAATCACAGCCCACCATTTGGTGAGCTGATCAGCAACTACAAGAGCTAAAAATGCTATAAACCATGAAATATATTTTTTCATTTTACGACTCCATATGTTTTATTGTATTTATACGTCAAGAACCTGATTAAGTGACTCTGTCATTTCATCGTCTGTCACATCCGATGTTATAACTGCATTTCCCATCTTATCAAGCAGTATAAATCTAATCTGTCCGGCATCCATTTTCTTATCGCTCTTAGATACCTCAATTATTCTCTTTGCTTCAAGATTACTTACTTTTGCAGGAAGATTAAGAGTTTTGATCATATTGATTAAAGTATCATACTCTTCCCTGCTTATCATACCACGATTCATAGATATATATCCTGCGGCTATCATTCCAACAGCAACACACTCACCATGAAGCATTGTAAAGTCTTCAAGCTTTTCTATAGCATGACCAAGTGTATGACCAAAATTAAGCAATGCTCTTTCGCCTTTTTCTTTCGGATCATTTTCAACTACTTTTCTCTTGATCTCACAACTTCCAAATACGATATGTTCAAGTATATCAAGATTTCTTTCTTTAATCATGTCCAGATTATCATTAAGATATTCAAAATATTCCATATCTTTGATAAGACCATGTTTAATTATCTCTCCAAATCCTGAATAATACTGTTTATCTGTGAGTGATAATAAAGCTGACAGATTCATATAAACTGCTGAAGGCTGGTGAAATGCACCTATCATATTTTTATAGCCTCTGAAGTCTACGCCCGTTTTACCGCCTATACTGCTGTCAACCATGGCAAGAAGTGATGTCGGTATCTGGATTACAGGTATCCCCCTGAGATATGTCGCAGCTGTATATCCGGTCAGATCACCTACTACACCACCACCAAGAGCAATAAGTATATCCTTTCTGTCAAAATGGTTGATTATAAGCTTCTCATATAAATCACCTACAACATCGAGATTTTTTGACTGCTCTCCTGCAGGAAATACAAATGAAATAACTTTGTCAGCATACTTTTCTGCTATACTGGCAACCTCATCAAGATAAAGTGGTGCTACATGTGAATCAGATACAATACAAAGTTTGTGATCTTCTGTTCCAAGATTATGAAGCACTTCACCTAATCTCTCATAGCTTTTTTCTATAGTAATATCATATAAGGGTTTATTATCATAATGTACATTAATAACCTTACTCATATTTTTCTCCATTATATTTTATTAATAATCAGTTATTAAAGATTTATTCCGGATCAATAAATACAAATGGGCTTGATTCAGAGGATGACTCAGATGGCTTTGCTGCTTCTTCTTTTTTCTTACTTTCAGCCTCTGCTTCTGAATCAGTCATAAAATAGTCAAGATATGACTGAGGAGCTTCATCCGGTTTTTTTTCAGGACTTACCGTACCGGCTAATTTTGGATTTACAAAAGGTGATTCATTTGATGATGAAGCGGCAGCCTCTCTTTCAGCCTCTCTCTTCTTTTTAGCCTCTATAGGATCTACCGGAATGTCTACAAAAGGTGATTCTTCTTTTGCAGGTTTCTGTGGCTTATCATCACCCTGATTAGCAGGCTCAACTAAATCCTTTGAATTAATAAATGGTGATTCTCCTTTACCGGCTGATATTCCGCGAGAGATATTATTAATTAATTCTTCAGCAGCTTTTTCTTCAGCGGCTTCCCTTTCTGCTTCGGCTTGTCTCTCTGCTTCGGCTTCTCTCTCTGCTGCAGCTTCTCTCTCTGCTGCAGCTTTCTCTTCGGCGGCCTGTTTCTCTGCTTCGGCTTGTCTCTCTGCTGCTTCTTTCTTAACATTTTCCACTTCTGCCTGTATCAGATTATTTTCTATTGTCTTTGTTGTATCATTCTCTTCTGCCTGTGCTGCATCATTTTCTACTGCTTTCGTAGCTTCCTGCTCCTGTGGATTTTCTACTGCTTCACTTTTTGGTGCAGTTCCCTCTAATAGTTCTCCTACATGAATTTTATTCATATTTTGTATATCTTCACTTGTAAGAACATCTTCTTTTATAAATTTTTCTATCTCAGGAACATGTATTGCAAATGCATCACTTTCAAGCATTTCAATCTGTGAAGATGCAAGCTTTTTAAACTGCAGACGATAATTTTCATATCCCTGAACAAGTTTACGAATACTGTTTCTTGTCTCAGTTAGCTCTTCATCAGCCTTGCTTGTATAATTCTTTGCTTTCTCTCTTGCCTCATTAACAAGTGTATTTGCCTTATTTTCTGCATCTGTAACAAGTGCTTTTGCTTTATTTTCCGCCTCTGTAACAAGTGCATTTGATTTATTCTGAGCTTCATTAATGATTAAATCTACCTTAGTTGAAGCGTCTTGCATTATAGCTTCAGCCTGATTCTTAGCTGCCTGCTGTGTCTCTGTGGATGTCTTTTCCGCAAGTACCAATGCTTTCTGCAAAGTGCCTTCCATCTGTTTATAATACTGGACACCTTCACTTAATGAAGAAATTTTATCCTTAAGATCTTTATTTTCCTTATATAACTGTTCGTAACTTTCCAGGATGGAGGCAATAAAATCGTCTGTATCTTTCTTACTGTATCCTCCCATAATTGTTTTAATGTTGTAGTTTTGAATATCAATTGGTGTAAGCATATTTCTACCTCCCGTTAAATATATTGTTTTACTATAATATGATAATTCCCTTTTTTAGTTTTTGACTGTGATATTTCAATCAAAAACTTTCCATAGCCTCTTACTGTAATTATATCACCATCAGATATGATTTTAGCATTCTCTGTACAACTTCTTCCGTTTAGATATACTTTACCTTCACGTATAATATTCAGGCACTTTGATCTGGAAGTCTTAATTGCAACTGAGATAACTGCATCCATTCTCGGTGAAGCAACAGTCCCATTTAATTCCTTATAGTCCTGCTGTATTGTTAAATTATCTGCATCTGTAATGCTGGTCTTAACCGTAGTATTTTTTATTTTTTCAATTCCCAGAATCAGTTCAGATATGGATTTTTTACAGAAAACGTATGCCGTAAAATATGTATTTTTTTCTGTTCCTTCTTTTTTTACAACTATGTCACCAATCTGTTCTCTCTCGATTCCAAGACTCATTATTGTTCCAAGATAATCTCTGTGTGTAAGCTGTCCACAAAACTTTTTATTGACAGGTTCTATCTTTATGCATGATATCGGAAAATCTTCAATATCATGACTTTCATACATTACATCCGGCATAAAACAGATTATACACCTTTCTGCATCCTTATACCCACCATACAGACTCATTCTGTCTGGTTGAACCTGTTTGGGTACATTTTGCTCATCAAGCACACGATATGCAATATTTATTTCATTAATACCTGCAAAATTGCTGTAGACCGGTATCCCGCGCCTCTGTGCAAGCTGATACATGTCTTTATAATGATTATATAAAATCTGCTCTTCCTTTGATAAATTCATTTGGCTCCTTTTGTGATAACAATTATAAACCAACAACATAACTGCATAGCCTTTGTAAATAAACTGATAAAATCAATAAAATATAAGGACTTATGTCTACAGTTAAGCAATTCATTATAGAATTTCTTACCAGCTTCTGCATTGGTGTAAGCATCGGCTCCATCAGTATAAGTATGAATAGCCGAAATCTCTTTCCAAAGTTGAATACACCTGTCAGAATATATAAAACAATAATTATACTTAAAACAATAAAGAAAATATTTAAACAATACATAATATATGAAATCATATATTAAAACTCCTTGTTAAGTGTCGGAATATTTATTCCGTCACTTCCCTCGGTCATACTCTGAATATAATCTCCTGATATATCTACATTCTTAGGAGAGAATATAAAAATATATCTTGAAACCTGCTT
>JALERT010000018.1 GCA_022764445.1 Lachnospiraceae bacterium
TTGGTTTGCCTAATTATCAGCGTGTCAGTACACTAGTATGAATGATAAATTTCTAGTTATATGACTTGTTATTTATTATTCAGTGTACTAACATATCAGATTCGATTTTTAACCTTATAGCCCAAGGTGGCACCTGCTGCTCTTCATAATCATTTACATATACAAACACCGTCTTATACGGTGGCCGCTTTTTTGGATATATACCCTTGCCATCCGTAAAATAAATTAGTCCCTTAAGATTCTTTAATTCACCATTACTTATAAGCTCGCCTACATAACGGAATGCAGGTCTGAAATCAGTATTGCCACCGCCCATAAGTTCAAATGAATTTATCATCCTGCTAAGCTCATTCCTGTCAGATATAACAATATCACTTCTTACATCATCATCACATTGTATCACATGAAGCCGGCACTTCTTAAAGAAACTATTCTCTTCTGACAAAATAGTAAATGTCTCTTTAAGAAAATTTTTTACAAGCTCGCCGCTTGTAGAATAGCTTGTGTCAATGACTACGACAAATTCCTGTATCCTCATAACCTCTCTTGTCTCTAAAGGTTCTATTATAGGCATATTGCCATAAACGTTAAGACCATATGTATATAGGTTTCTGTCGTACTCATCAGGATCACAGTGCATCTCCTCTCTTAATACGGCAAACTTACGAAGAAAGTCTTTATAACTTCTCCGGCTCTTGTCAGTTCTTATATTCTTCCTGATAAGATTTGTTCCTTTCCCGTCATCATCACCATGCCTTTCAAGCTCCATATCGGACTGTCTAGATATCTTATCCCAGTTATTCTGAATCTGCTGCTGTGACGGTGTCATTTTCTCTTCCTTTGGCCAATGCTTATGACTGTCACAGTAAAATTCTCTCTGAAGCTCTGTAAGTTTTTCTCCATATACATTTTTAAGATAACTATATATAACCGCCGCTGAAACTGTCCCATCATAACTGTCTATCTTATTATATACATTCTGCCTAAGCCAGCTTAGTGGTCTTTTCACACAATTTTTATCAAGGCTGTCTATAGTGTATTCGACCATTATGTCACATGCAATATCCCACAGGATTCTGTCCCTTCCGCCACCTGTCCATAGATGTGAAAAGATACAATGAAGTACAGCATGAAGATAAAGACGGTTAAGATACTTAGTATTTTTCTTAAATGTCCTTATAAGCTGATTATGTGAATAGAAAAGATACTGTCCATCAGTAGCCATCGTGTCTATAGACTCATCATTTGTCCATATAAGCTCGGATAAAGCAACATCCATAAACCTAAGTTCAAGATACAGTTCATTTCTCACATATCCGAGTATCTGCTTTGACATATCATCTTCCCACTCATCCTGGGTAAGTACTTTCGCCATAGTTGTCCTCCTGTATACATTCAAAAAGAATACCTGCTTTTCTTTATATCACCACAAAACTTGTGTTTCCACTTGAGCATACTGGCTGCACCTTCGCCCCACTCATCCGCTGTCGCTGCAGCGATTCCCACATCATAAGCAGATGCTTTTATATATCTTTCACTACACAGAAAATATATAGTTTCGAGTTCTTTCTCTGACACAAGAATCCTTATAATTTCGCTATCGTATTCACGAATATAACCTGAGTATTGTTCTTTTGCTTTTTCTGATAAATCAACGGGATATAAAAGTCTGTCAAGTGCTATCTTTGAGGCAGTTTTAATACTTTCTTCAGCGGAAGCCTTTTCAAATATTTCATCATACTGTCCAAGATTTGGTACACCTTCTGTGAAACACTCTCTTGCCCTAAAGCCCTCTCCCGTTATATTCCTTCCAAAAATATGTGCAGGTGCTATCTCGTCATATGACTCCACATATTCGGGATAAAATATCTTTGCAGATATCTCACCGTTACATTCATACACCACTTCTATATCAGATGAATATCTGCTAAGTAACTGCTTAATTCCACTTCTTTCATTAACATCACAAGTCAAATTAATCGTATGAAGTGAGCGACAGTTCATGAAAATATCCCCACCAATCTCTTCACATGCAGCTCCTACAGTAATTGACTTTAATTTTCTGCAATTATAAAAAGCATTCCTCCCTATCGACTTTATGCTTTCAGGCAACATAACTTCTAAAATATAATTACCTGCCGCCTCATGATAAATGTCTTTCTGCGTATTGTCCAATTCTACGCTATATTTTTCTTCAATGTGTGACATTTCAGCAAAACAGTATTCACCTACTTTTGTAACTTTATATACGTCTATAATTTCAGGTAGAACTACACATGGCGTTCTGCTGTAAACTCTCAGTATCTCGACATCTCCATAGTATTCAGTACCGGAGCCATTTTCTTCTTCACTACCTGCAGCATTTATTTTTCTGTCTGTATCTATTTTATAAATTATTATCAAATCTTCTGTCTCGTATATCATATCATCATACTTTCCTATCTTAGGGGGATTAAAATAATATCGAACAAAGTAAACCTGTCCTCTTTTTTGCCAGATATGTATTGTACAATACACTTTTTAATTTAACAAAAGCTGCTGTCATGTGACAGCAGCTTAACTATGACTTAAGGTGAATAATAAAGTCTTCCATTAATCAAATAATTTATACATATTTTCAAGAATATCTACTGTTCCGTCAATACCGTAACATGCCGTATTGATACACATATCATAATTTTCTGAATGTCCCCAGTGACCACCTGTATAGTAATTATAATAAGACTTTCTTGTCTTATCCATATGACGTACAAGATTTACTGCTTCATCTCTCTCAATACCGGTACACTGCATCTCATGTTTAACACGATCTTCAAAAGGTGCTCTTATAAAAATTGAAATTCTTGGAATACCTGCATGCTCTAATACAACATCTGCACAACGTCCCATAAATATAGCATCCTCTTTAAGTGCCAGCTTCTCAATCATGTCACTCTGTGCAAAAAATAACTCGTCATTACCCGGGAATTTATTAAATCTGAATCTGCCTTTATCAAATAAATTTGACTTTCTACTATCAGATGAATCAGAATCATTAAATTCCTTACCAAGATGTTCGCATGCCATACGGATTATGTCATTATCATAATATGATAAACCGAGCTTCTGTGAAAGCTTATATCCTATCTCATGACCGCCGCTTCCGTACTCACGTCCTATACATATTATTCTGTGATTTCCACTGCCAAAGAGATTTTTTAACTCGGCAATATTACCAACAAAACTGTCAGGTAAGACTTTAGGAGGATTAATATCCTCTAAAAGTTCACACAACTTGTTAAGTTCTTCCCTGCATTCTGCTTCCATCTTTGGATCTTTGATAGTTCTGATCATATTGGATATCAATGTAGTCTCACGCTTAATAAAGTGTCTCTTATCACTATTAAGAAGTTTAACCATCTTCTTTACAGATAACTCTTTTCCTGCCGGAAATACTTTACCCATTTTACTTCCTGTAGCATTATAAACTTTAACATCAAGTTCATATAACTTAGAAGCTATTTCTTCTATACTAATTTCCTGCATTTATAACACCTCCAATAATTAATTACAAAATAAATTAACAACCTACTTTTTTCCCACTCTTTGTTATATATCCACTTATTCTCTTAGCCTTATAATCCTTTTTCTTTTGAGCATCGGAAATATAAGAATCAGTTGGATCATACTTAATAGATGATGATATCTTTATAGCCTTATTCTTTCCAAGTGGTCCTGGCTTAGAAGACTTACCAACAGATATCTTAACCTTTGTTCCTACGGCTGCATGATCATATATCCACTTAGCATCAGCTACTGTCATTCTTACACAACCAGCTGAAGCCGGTGATCCAAGTTTATTGTAATCTTTTGCTCTTAAAGCATAATGTGAATTAGAACCAACTGCAATAGAATGGAAATAAACATTTCCTACTATATGTGATGTCCATCTCGCATAAACAGTACTTCCATTTGGCTCATGCATAGGCTTTACACTGTACTTTGAAGCAGTACCATTGGAACATATAGAATATGTACCAATAGGTGTAAACGAACTTGATATATTCAATGAAGCCGCCGAACTATTAGATTTGACATCCCTTCCAACCGATACTGTACATGTCTTCACAGGGATTATATATTTCTTTTTCTTAGAATCATATGCATATATATTAACAACACAGGCAGCTCTGTTTATCTCAATATAAAGATTTGAGGCATTTTTCTTAATTCCAAGTATTTTTGTAAGATCCTTTACAAGTACATTATTCTTATAATATCTCTTATATGTCTTACCATCATACTTTTCATAATACCATCCGTTTTTACCAAGTTCTGATTTCTTAACAGTAATTTCTTTTTTGTTGAGGTATATAACTTTCCCCCAACTTGAAACACCATATGCATATACTACAAACTTTCCGGCTTTAGTATATGGCATATCTGCTGTATATGCCTTAGATGAAGAATTATACACACCATAGTATCTTTTTACAAATTTCTTTTTTCCATTATTTACAATATATACACTAAACCTGACATTCTTAATTTTGCCTGGTATATACGCATTTTTCAAAATAAATTTACAAGAATAATTCTTTCCCTTTTTTATTGACATGGTGCCGCCCTTAGCTCTCTGGTCAACCTCTTTACTAATAGACAACGTTTTCTTATTATCAAGTTTGTCTGCAATATTTACTTTAATGGTATATTTATCAAGATTGTAATTAAGCTTTTTAAAACTTATAACAGCGTAATAATTACTACTTCCTGATATTTTTTTAGCACTCTGAGTATAAACTTTCTTTCCGGCACTGTTAAAAATACTAAAGGACACTCTGCTGACACCAAGAGCACTTTTTACATTATTGGCAACAACCTTGAAACTTACTTTTTTTTCAAGATCTGCAGACTTTGAAACAGTTATTTTAGAACAAGAAGCTGATACACTAAATGATTTAGTTCCCATATCATATGTACCATTTGGAAGATTTTCATTTTCCAGAACTACCTTAGCATAATACGTGCCATAGCTTGCACATTTACTACTTACAGCCAAATCCCATGTTACACTCAGGTTCTTTATTGCTTTTGGTGTCGCATTTTTATCTGTTGATGGCTCTTCTGAACCCTTTTTCCATATCACAAGTTTTACTTTATTATTTTCACCCGGTACTATAACATCTGATGAACTTTCTGTGGACTTAAGTCCTATATTTCTATTAGACTCATCACTTTTACCAGATACAACTATTGAATACTTATCTTTATGAACTGAAAAATCACAAGTTTTATCTGCATTGATTTCTGTACCATCACTCATTATAAAAGAAACTTTGTACTTCGCATAAGTGTAACTTTCCATATCCGTCATAGAAAAAGAGCCACTAAAACTACCATCTGTACAATTTGATTTATCGAAAGTAATCTCTTTACTGAGGTTTACTATGCTATCACCTTTTTCATCTTCATATGAAACTTTCAAAGTCATAGATGGTGTTGCATCTATATCAATGCCATCTACCGTATAATTACAGACTCCTTTTGAACGCTCTACAGTAATGTCTGCCTTAGTCTGAACAGTATCTGCCTTAGCCTGAACAGTCAGTGAAAAGACAGCAGCAAAAGCTGCAAAAAACAACGCAATCTTACTTAAATACTCCTTTTTTCTAAAATCTTTAAGCATTATTACTCTCCTTTATATTTATTAGTCTGTTTTAACGACATTTAAATTGAATCGTTAACTTAAACTCATACTATCTTAACACCAACACAGGCACTATTGCAATACCATATTATGGTATAAACTTATATCTAATACTATGATGATACAATTCTTGCAATACTTTGATTAGCTTTCTCATAAATCTCTTCAGCAGATACTCCGACATCGAACTTATTATCTTCATATAATATCTTTCCATTGATCATGGTCATTCTGACATTCTGCTTACTTCCACTGTACACTATATTTTTAACAGTATTGTTAAGTGGCTGCATATTGGGCTGATTTAAATCAATCATTATCATATCAGCACACTTTCCTTCTTCCAGAACATCACAGTTATTTAATCCCATAGAAAGTGCTCCATTTACGGTTGCCATACGAAGCACATCTACTGCATCAAGTGCAGCCGCATCTGATAGTGAAACCTTTTGAAGAGCTGTAGCAAGAAACATCTCCCTGAACATATCAAGGCAGTTATTGCTTGCCGGTCCATCCGTTCCTATAGCGATATCTATCCCTTTATCCTTCATGGCACATAACGGAGCGATACCACTTGCAAGCTTAAGATTGGAAGCGGGATTTGTAATTGCGTATATACCACGCTCTCTGCATATATCCATATCTTCCTCCGTCATATAGACACAGTGGAAGCCACCCCCGCCATTCTTAAACATACCGATACTGTCAAGGAATGATATGGGAGTCATGCCATACCTTTTTATACAATCATCGGTCTCGGAACGTGTCTCTGCGATATGAGCGTAGACAGGTGCATTATATCTTTCTGCA
>JALERT010000117.1 GCA_022764445.1 Lachnospiraceae bacterium
TTTGATACAACTAATTCCAATGTAAAGACTGATGATATAATTATAGAGCTTCATGATCTTGATATATCTACAACAACGCCTATAGAGGCAATGAACATATTATATAAGCTTCAGACAAAACTAAAAGAAAGAATGTAGCAGGGAGGGAGTTTATGGCCATACATCTTCTTGGACAGGACACAATTAATAAGATTGCCGCAGGGGAAGTCATTGAAAGACCAATGGCTGTAGTTAAGGAACTCATAGAAAATGCAATAGATGCGAAAGCCAATATGATAACCATAGAAATCAAGGATGGTGGAAAAAGTCTTATAAGGATAACTGACAATGGGACAGGTATTGGTGAGGATGATATTAAACTTGCATTTACACCACATGCCACAAGTAAAATAAATAATGCGGGGGATCTTTTGACAGTATCAACTCTTGGATTCAGGGGTGAGGCGCTTGCAAGTATAGCTTCCGTATCACAGATGGAGATGCTTACTAAGACAAGGGATTCATTTAATGGATACCGCTATATGATAGATGGCGGGGAAGAAAAGAAGTTCGAGAATGCAGGCTGCCCGGAGGGAACTACATTTATCATAAGAAATCTTTTTTATAATACTCCGGCGAGACTTAAGTTTTTAAAGACAGCACAGACAGAAGCTGGATATATAAGTGGTGTCATAGAAAGAATGGCGCTTTCCCATCCTGATATTTCATTTAAGTTCATCAATCAGAACCAGACAAGGCTTCATACTTCCGGAAATGGCAATCTTAAAGATGTAATATACAATATTTATGGAAGGGATATAGCATCTAATCTAATTCCAATTGAAGTGGAAAAATCGCAATGTAAAATTTACGGGTTCATAGGAAAACCGGTTATTTCAAGAGGCAACAGAAGTTACTTAAATTATTATATAAATGGAAGATATATAAAGAGCAATATCGTCCACAGAGCTGTTGAGGAGGCGTATGGACCATATTCCATGCAGCACAGATATCCTTTTACGGTTATTCATTTTGAGATAAATCCTGAGTATGTCGATGTAAATGTTCATCCCCAGAAGATGGAAGTAAGATTTACCAATGAAAAGGAATTATATAAAGATATCTATGATGCCGTATCAGATACTTTAAAGTATCGTGAGTTGATAAATGATGTATCATTTGGAAAAGAACCCAAAAGTAGCGAAAGAGAAAATAAGAGTGTCGGACTGGTAAAGAAACCAGAGTTAAGAAAAGAGCAGCCGCAGGTGGATGAAGTTAAAGAACGTGTACCTAAAATTGGTCAGGTATCACTTAGAAGACCTAATGAAGAAGAGAAAAAAAGACTTCATGAGATGAGTATGGGGATGATAAGTAAAACGTCCGAAAAAAGTGAAACAGCTCAGAAAAATTTAACAGAAACTATAATTAAAGAGGCACAGAATGAAAAAACAGATAATATAATTAAACCGGAACAGAATGAAAAAACAGACAATATAATTAAACCGGAACAGAGTGATAAAGCAGATAATATAATTAAGTCTGATTTGAAAGATAAAGAAAAAGAAATTAAAAATAACGAAAAAATTAAAATAGAGAATATAATAAGAAATACAGATGAAGTTAAAGAAAAGATAGAATATTCTGTTAAAAATGCAAAACAGCAGAATTTATTTGAGTCAGGTATAATGTCTAAAGAAAAAGAGAAAGACATTAAGATTATAGGTCAGGTATTTTCTACATACTGGATACTTCAGTTTGATGACAGTATGTATATGGTTGACCAGCATGCAGCACATGAGAAGGTTATGTATGAAAGACTTATGAAGCAGCTAAAGCAGAATGACGTGACAGTGCAGATGGTACAGCCGCCTATAGTTCTTACATTATCTATGCTTGAACAGCAGGCAGTTGAAGACAATATGGAGTTCCTTAATAGTATAGGTTACAATATTGAGTCATTCGGAGGAAGAGAATACATGGTCACAGGAGTTCCGGCACAGCTTCCTGAAATAGCCACAGAGGAGCTTTTGATGGATTTTATAGATGATCTTACTCAGGAAAAGGGTAACAATACACCTGAGATGCTTCTTGATAAGATAGCGAGTATG
>JALERT010000131.1 GCA_022764445.1 Lachnospiraceae bacterium
TATTTACAAGCTGGGGTGTTGAGACTGCCCATAAGTTTACAGAGGAAGAACTAAAAGAAATACTTGATAAACTTTCATCAGATCATTCATTTGGTGATGTACTTCGTGCGAAGGGAATTGTGGCAGCAGATGAAGGAGAGTGGTTCCACTTTGATCTTGTCCCTGAAGAAGAAGAGATACGCCGCGGCGCTGCTGATTACACAGGAAGAATATGTGTTATAGGTTCCAATATCAACGAGGATGCTATTAAAGAGTTATTCCATGTAGCGTAAGCTGTGAAGCATCGACTGACAGGGGTGGTCTTATGACAACAGTTGTCAGGTTTTATGAATGTAGGAAATGTTAGTTTCAAACTGTATAGTACATGGTTATACGGAGGTAAATATGTTTAACAGGAAAAAAGAAGAGATGATGGTATATGTAATTATGGGATTTCTTGAAGCCGGTAAGACAAGCCTTATACGTGATCTCATAGTTGATGATATGTTTGATGATAAGCAGAAAACTCTTATACTTGCATGTGAAGAAGGCGAGGAAGAGTATGAAGAGGCTGTTCTTAATCATGCCGGAGCCGTTGTTGAATATATTGAAGATGAAGAATCTTTCAACGGAAAAATTATTACTAAGTTCTTAAAAAAGCATCATCCTGACAGGATCATAATAGAATACAATGGTATGTGGCCTGCTAAACATATTCCTGAGCTTTATGATGAGCTTGAGGATATATGTTTTGACAAGGAAGTTATATTCCAGACAATTGATGTAGCCAATGATGAGACATTTTCACTTTATATGAAAAATATGCCATCGATGATGGTAGAGCATTTCCGTATGGCTGAGATGATCATAATCAACAGATGTACTGTTGAAAATACTAAAAAAGCATCTATAAGAGGAAGCATAAAAGCTGTTAATCCACGTGCTCAGATTGTATATGAATCTGAGGATGATGCTTTTTATGAAATGGAAGAGGAAATGCCATTCGATATAAATGCTGACGTAATAGAAATAAACGATGATGATTTTGGATTATGGTATATCGATATGGTGGATCATCCTGATAAATACGATGGTAAGACATTAAAGTTTACTGGAATGGTACAAAAACCACGTGGTCTTTCAGCCGGATTTGCCATATTCGGAAGATACGCCATGACATGCTGTGCTGATGATGTACAGTATCTCGGTTTCTTATGCAAATCTGATGAATGGAATCAGTATAGCAATAAAGAATATGCAACCATAACTGCACGAATGGAATACAAGTTCATGAAAGAATATGGTGAAGAGGGACCTGTATTTTATGCAGAAGAGGTTGAAAAGGCTGATAAGCCAGCCGAAGAGCTTGTTTATTTCAACTAGTATGAATCACCCTAAATACTAGACATATCTTTTTTGCACGTTAGCCCGTTAAAATCCATCTGATAAAGTGTTTTTATCAGAATAAGGGCAAATGGACCGAGAATTATACCGGATACACCAAATACATTAAGACCAATATATACAGAAGCCAGAATGAAGAAGGGCAGTATATCCATACTTGCTCCAATCAGTCTGGCTTCAAGTATTTCACGCACAAATAACGTAATTACATAAGAAGTAAACATGATGGCAGCATAAAAATAGTTTCCTGCGATTATATAATAAATTCCCAAAGGTGTGAAAAAAATTCCGCTTCCAAGTATAGGAAGTGCATCCACTACAGAGATAATAAATCCCAGAAGTATAAAATAAGGATTATGGATTATTAGAAAAGATGTACTGCATACAATCCAGTTACAAGCTATTATTACAAGCTGGGCTTTTATATAGGCAAGTCCGGATGTCTTAAGTGTATGCAAAATGGTGTGAACCGGTTTATATATGATAGAATTACCATATTGTTCATTTATGCATGCTCGGTCTTTGACGTATATAATCATACTGATAAATATTATGAAGAGGAAAACGATAAATTTCGCAATGAAAGAAAAAAGCTTCGTCAGGTAGGAGCCTGCATTATCATATATTTTATCTATAACTGCATTTTCAATCATCTGTAAATTTTCAAGCAGAAAACTTAGGGATGTACCATTATTAAACCTAAATATCGAATCAATACGTCTGCTTATATTATCAAGGAAAACTGACATGTTATTACATAAAAACTGATGATACTTATGATAGTTTGAACAAAAAAGCTGAAACTGATTGTACATTTTTACAATGATTAATGAAAAAATTCCTATTATAAGAGCAGAAAGAAGAAGCACCGATACGAGACTTGCAAACTTCTGTGGAATGTGGCATTTATTATGGAGAAAAATCATAAAAGGAGAAGCCATTTTAACAAGAATACATGCGATTATAAATGGCCAGATAAGTGGAAGAAGATATTTGAATGAAAGATAAACTGAGGATGTAATTATAAGTAATTTTATAAGGGATTTATATACCGGGTGAATGGTTCTGTTCATATGGAAGCGCCTCCATCGTCTGTAATTAAACACAATAATATATAAGTAGTGTAACCGATGAAGTCTAAAATATTCTTAGAAAAAGGTAATAGAAAAGAGTGTTTTTTCTATAGAAAATTTATAATCAAAAATAAAAAGCCGCCTAGCAAAAGCGACTTTTAAGGAGAAGGTATGAAAAAAATTAAGCACTTATCAAATGTTGTTCTTCATTCGATAAATTCATTATATTCAGGACTTATGAACGTCATATAATGAATTTATGAATTAGTTGTTAACAAACTGTGGCAACAAATCAGACCTTAAAACGATATCCTACGCCCCAGATTGTCTCAATATATTGAGGCTTAGACGTTGATTTTTCAATCTTTTCCCTGATTTTTTTGATATGAACTGTTACGGTGGCTATATCACCAACGGATTCCATATTCCATATTTTGTTGAAAAGTTCCTCTTTGGAAAATACATGATTGGGATTTTCGGCAAGGAATGTCAGAAGATCAAATTCTTTTGTTGTAAATATTTTTTCTTCTCCATTAACGTAAACACGACGTGCAGTCTTATCTATTTTAAGTCCGCGTATTTCAATTACTTCATTCTTCTGGACTCCGGCAGATGTAAGTCTTTCGTATCGTGCAAGGTGAGCCTTTACTCTTGCAACAAGTTCACTTGGGCTGAAAGGTTTTGTCATATAATCATCAGCACCCAGTCCCAGACCTCTTATTTTATCAATATCATCCTTCTTAGCTGATACCATGATAATAGGAGTATCCTTTTTCTCTCTAATTAATTTACATATATCAAATCCATCCATACCCGGAAGCATAAGATCAAGTATTATAAGATCAAAATCCTCTGAAATTGCTCTTGCAGCCCCCTGATTGCCGTCCTCCTCTATAGTAACCTCAAAGTCACTAAGCTCCAGATAGTCCTTTTCAAGCTCCGATATTGCTTTTTCATCCTCTATGATAAGAATTTTACTCATATTATTCCTCCGTTTTAAAAATTTTTGGTAATCATCTGGGATTTTCCCATCAAGCATTTGCATTTTTTACGTTTTGTGTTCGTTTTAACCTTTTACAAGGATAAAATAAACTGACTTCATAAATTATTATATCAATTGGAAAAAATTATAAAAGTTAAACTTTTATAAACTTAAATTGCATGTAACAGTTCAGGTTTGACTTGACTGTTACATCTCCTCTTTCTTTAATGTAAAGAAAATACTTGTACCCTTTCCGGGTGTACTTTTTGCCCATATTTTGCCACCGTGGTCACGTATTATTTTTTTCACTATTGCAAGACCAAGACCACTGCCGCCTTTTGATGAATTTCTTGAAGAGTCAGTACGGTAAAATTTATCGAATATAAATGGAAGAGCTTCTTCCTGTATACCCGGACCGTTATCTGATATCTCTATCTGTATATATTCATCTTCCTTAACAGCAGGATGTAAGTCTGTACCATCTTTATTGATCTGTCTGTATAAAGGAGTAGTTTTTTTAGGTTTAAGGTCTGTAATCTCTATCTTAAGGTGTCCGTTTTCCTTATCCATATATTTTGCAGTATTACCTACGATATTATTAATGACACGTTTAAGCTGTTCAGGATCTGCTGTGATATTGGTTCCTTTAGCAGTGTGGTTAATATATTTAATATCTATATTCTGAGCTTCAAGCTCTAGGGTTAGATCATCAAGTGAATCAGAAAAATATTCGTCGATATTAAGTGTCACAAAGTTATAAGGAAGGGCATTCTGCTCAATCTTAGAAAATATTGAAAGCTCGTCTACAAGATAAGTCATGTCAACGGTTTTTGCTATAATAGTACGAAGGTACTTTTCACGTTTTTCAGGTGTATTAGCCACTCCGTCTATAAGGCCCTCAGAGTAGCCTTTGATAGTGGTAAGAGGTGTCTTTAGGTCGTGTGATATGCTGCTCATCATTTCTCTTGTATCTTCTTCGTATTTAATGCGTTCTTCTAGTATTGATTTCAGTCTTATACGCATTTCCTCAAAATCACGGCAAAGCTCGCCTATTTCATCTGATGATGAAACATGGATAGGTTCATCAAGATTGCCGGCACCAATCTGTTTTGTAGCAAGACGAAGTATACTTAACGGCTTGATAATGCTATGGTGAAGCCACATAATAAGTATGATAGCAGTTACTATGATTATAATTATAATTGCACACATTATTTCCATAAAGTATGACTTCCACCTTGGTATAAGTTTTGAAAGATCTGTTACCAGAAAAATCTGTCCCTGGGAAGAATCAGAAAAGAAAAAGTCTTTTTCCCTTATAAGGGCAGCAGTATTCTGGTCAAGCGATATCATTTTATTATTGCCTGTATTTTTACCATTAAAATTAGGAAGAGGCGATAATCTTTTATAAAAATAGTGATTGCCTATAAAGTATTCTGTATTATTTCTCTTAACAACAATAAATGAATAATGTTTTCTTAAATCTTCAGATATGTTTTTAAGATAATCATTGTCGGTGAATTTATCAGGTGTTTTATGTGCTGCTTCTGTAAGTGTATTAAAATCATTAAGTGTAAGGTTGTATAAAAGCTGTATCGGATTTAGTATAAATCCGTAGTCGTCATAACATCCGGGATCAGTACTGTAGGACTCTTTAAGCATTTCAGTCTGTCGGTGATTAATCTGGTGAAAGCATATGGTAACGCCAAAAAGCGGAATAAGTGTTATTATCAGAAAAGCAACTATAAGTCTGTTTTTTATCTTCATTTTTGTCTCCAATCGTTAAAGTGTTACAAGCCCCTCGGTATTGTGAGGGGCTTGCTTTATAAGGATATATTAATTAATAAGCATTCTTATTTACCTTTCTTCCAAAGAATGTAAGGAAAAGAATCTTAAAATCAAGTGACATTGTCCAATTTTCCACGTAGTATAAGTCACATTCAATTCGTTTCGTTATAGAAGTGTCACCACGATAACCATTTACCTGTGCCCATCCTGTCATACCGGGACGAACCTGGTGTTTAACCATATAACGTGGAATCTCTTCTTTAAATTTATTGACAAAATAAGGTCTTTCAGGTCTTGGACCAACAAGACTCATATCGCCCTTAAGCACATTAAAGAGCTGGGGAAGTTCATCAATATTTGTCTTTCTCATAAATTTACCAATAGGAGTAACACGGGGATCGTTCTTTGTTGTCCATTCTTTCTTCTCTTCATTTTCATCCTGCACTTCCATGGAACGGAACTTATACATATTAAACTCCTGATTATGAAGTCCTATACGCTTTTGGCAGAAGATAAGAGGTCCCGGTGATGTTACCTTTACAATTATCGCCGTTATAAGCATAGGTATGCTGAAAATTATAATCGCAGTAAGTGAACCAAATATATCAACGATACGTTTCATAACACTGTTAAGTGAGGAACTAAGGGGTACATGACGCACATGGATTACAGGTATTCCGTCAAGGTCTTCTGTATAAGGTTTTGTAGGTATGATATGATTATAATCCGGTATAAACTTTGTATGGACTCCTGACTTCTCACATGTTTCTACTATTCGTTCAAGTTTACTGTATTCATTGATGCTTAAAGTGATTGCAATCTCATCATACTGGTTGGTGGCAAGAAGTCCCTCAAGTTTATCTATCGTACCTATAACATTTACATTACGGTAGCTTTCAGTTGTCGGTTTATTGTCATCAAGTATACCGTGAATATAATATCCCCATTCAGGATGAACACGAAGTCTGTCTATATAAGCAATAGCAGAACGGCTGTAACCCACAAGAAGTATATGCTTTAGGTTTTTGCCAGATTTACGCATTTTACGCAGTATACCTATTACTATAAGTCTGAAAGTATAGTCAACAATTATATTGATAACTACAAATATTAAAAGTAAAAGTCGTGCATAGTTCCAACGCTGTAAAAGGTAAAGTACAGACAGGAGATAAACTGCTCCAAAAAGATTTGCTTTTAGGAGACTGTATAACTCTGCCCTTCGTCCACTTGTCCTCTTTGGATCATACATACCGCAGAAATGATAAATTATTATATAGCAGGGAACGATATATATGAGCATACTAAAATAATCTTCCTTCGGTCTGAAATAACCTACGGGTGGTGCTATAATATTATGGGTGATAAGAAAACTGCGCTGGTCATCCAGTCGCAGATAATATGCAGCTATAAATGAAAAAGCGATAATAACTGCATCCATTACTATATGAATAAGATTAAGTAGTTTTTGATTTTCACGAATCAAGGATTCACCTGCTTTCTATATAATCGTATTTTAAGATTTTATCTTTATTATTAATTATGTATACAATGCGTATTCATTATATAAGTTAAAATCAAATTACGCAAGAAATAAATTTTGCGAATGAATTTCGCTGTGGTTGACGCATGGAATGAACATAATGTGAACTGTAAATTGAACACAGGTTTTATACATTTTCTTCACAAGTTCATCACAAATGGGTGTTAGACTATGAACTAAAGTTAAGGCAATAAGATGATGAGGTGATTTATATGAAAGTAAGTATTGAAATATAATATTTAAACTTGTATCATGTAATATGTTTGATGAAATAAATAGGGAGGTACATTATGAACGAGAATAATAATGAGAAGACAAATGGATATACAGGTGAGTATGGTAATTCAGTAGAGGGTGGAACAAAGCCACAGGATGGCAGCTACAGTTATTCATATAAAGAAGGAGATAATTCAGCAACACATTCCGGAGATTATTATGCAGGTAATAATTCATCACAGCAGGCTGGTACTGAAAATGTAAGAACAGACAATACAGGAAGTGTAGATAACAGGTCAGATCAGGTATACAGTCAGAACAGTTTTTATCAGCAAAGTAATGGCTATCAGCAGGGAAGTGGCTATCAGCAGAACTATAATAACAGTCAGTACAATGGTAATCAGCCGGGATATAATTTTAATGCAGGTAATGGTAATCAGCCTTCAGGTAACAATAAAAAGCATGATAAGTCAAAGGATTCATATCCTAAGAAGCTGCTTAAATGTGCAGGCCTTGCCGCTGTATTTGGCGTAGTTGCAGCAGTTTGTTTTGAGGCGGTTTCATTTTTCGGTGGAAACTTACTTGGCAACAATAAAAAAGTGACAACAACATCATCATCACAGCAGATAGGAAAAACTACAAGTGCAACAAAGCCTGTTACAGGAAGTGTTATAAGCGGTACAACAGATGTATCAGCCATAGCAGAGCAGACTATGCCATCAGTAGTTGCCATAACAAGTACGACAGCAGGAACAGCTTATTATGATTTATTTGGACAACAGCAGCAGAGTCAGGACAGTACAAGTGCCGGTACAGGATTTATAATTGGTCAGAACGATACAGAACTTCTCATAGCTACCAATAACCATGTAATAGACGGAGCTAAGACAATATCAGTTCAATTTATAGATGAGGAAATATGCGAAGCATCAGTAAAAGGTACAGACACAGGTAATGACCTTGCCGTAGTAGCAGTAAAGACAAAAAATATTAAATCATCTACAATGGATAAAATAAGAATTGCAGATCTTGGCAACTCAGATGATCTTAGGGTTGGCGAGATGGCTATAGCAATAGGTAACTCACTTGGATACGGCCAGTCTGTAACAGTTGGTTATATAAGTGCAAAGAACCGTCAGATTACAGAGTCTTCAGAAAATGGCAGCACCAATAATAAGATTGAAGCAATCCAGACTGATGCAGCTATAAATCCTGGTAACAGTGGTGGACCACTTATCAACCTTCAGGGACAGGTTGTAGGTATTAACTCTGCAAAGATTGCAAGCTCCTCAGTAGAAGGTGTTGGATATGCTATTCCAATATCTGTTGCAACACCAATAATAGATGAACTTAAAAATAAAGAAAATCTTTCAGATGCAGAAAAAGGTTATCTTGGAATATCAGGACGTACAGTAACAGAAGAAGCAAGCGTATATAATATTCCAACAGGTGTTTATGTAGCAGAGGTAGCAAAGGGTGGTGCAGCAGACAAAGGCGGAGTTAAAGAAGGCGATATAATTACTGCTATCAATAATCAGTCAGTAACTACTATAGAAAGCCTTCAGGAAAAAGCCAATAGTTACCGTAAAGGAACAGAGGTCGAACTTACTGTACAGAGAAGCAACAATGGTGCTTATGAAGAGAAGAAAATAAAAGTTAAACTTCAGGGCTCATCATCACTCAACGGTCTTTCATCAGGAGATGACAGTAAACAGAATGATTCTAATAATGGAAATTCAGGTAATGGAAATTCAAACAATGGTGCCGGTCAGGATAATGGCTCAGAAGGATACGGCTCAGATGATGGATTTGGCGGATTCTTTAGTCCTTTTGGATATTAATAAATAATGAATTAAGATGTTAAAACTATCTTTGATATATAACTGACATATTAATTCTATGTGATACAATATATTCATTGAGAATACTTGCAGATGCGTGTTGTATATTTTTGCAACACGCATTTGCGATAAAGTGGGGATAAAAAATGAATAATAATGACACAGAGATACATAACAGTGAAAGAATAAAAGATAACAGTGAAAATATAAAAGATAAAAGTAAGACTGTATCGGTTTTAAGATATATATCAGGTACAGTCTTATTTGTGATTTTATCATTAGCCGAATTTGCAGTTCTGGAGATATTTTTTAAGAAGACTTTCTGGAGCTTTAAGCCTGAGATTATTATAAAAAATACAGCTTTAATTGCTTTGGTAAATCTTATGCTGGTATCTTTATTCCAGAGAATGAAACCTGCTTTTATAATATCGTCTACAGCCTTTACTATAATTGGTGCAGCCAACTATTTTGTAAAAGCTTTCAGGGGATACGGAATTGTATTTATGGACTTATATGCAGTAAAGACGGCTGCTACGGTAGCCGGAGGTTATAAATACTCCATAGACAGATATTTTATAATAGGGATAATTGCATGGCTTATCATACTTTTGATATGCTTTTTTATGCCAAAGAGGAATAAAAAGTATTTAAATAAAAAGAGCAATATTTTGTCGGTGGCTGGAATTATAATAAGTGCATTGTTTATAGTCTGGATAAATACTGATGCAACTTTTTTCAGAAATGTAAGTTCGCTTTCCTGGGATCACAATATTGGAATTACAGAGTATGGTTATCCACTATATTTTATCGCCAATGCAGGAGAGTCAAAGGTTGATGAACCGGAGGGGTATTCGGTTGAAAAGGTGGATAAGATATTGTCAAAGTATTGTGATGAAGAAAAAGATAAAAAATCTGAAGTAAAATCACCTAATGTTATTATGATAATGGATGAAGCATTTTCAGATCTTAGTGTTCTGGGGGATTTTACTACGGATAAGGAAGTTATGCCTTTTTTTGACAGTCTTAAGGAAAATACCATAAAAGGATATGCGGAATCATCCGTATATGGAGGTTACACCTCTAACTCTGAGTTTGAATTTCTTACAGGATGCAGTAAGGTATTTCTTCCCGGAAATCCATATCTTCAATATGTGGATGATTATCTTCCAAGTGTCATAAC
>JALERT010000139.1 GCA_022764445.1 Lachnospiraceae bacterium
CAAAACGGGCTTTTACTCAGGACTCCAAGAGGGCGTGTTGCATCAGATCTTGCATATAAACATTTTGGACTTTCTAAGCCTGAAGAATAAGTTGTCAGAAAGTGCTTATGTTTATTCTGAAAATGTTAAGATAAAGCAGAAAACTTGTTATATATGTTCACAAATGATATAAAATAATGTAAGCAGCAAATGTTAAAGGAGGTATTTATTATGGGGAAAAAAGTAAAGTTTACAAAAATGCATGGATGTGGCAATGATTATGTATATATTGACTGTACAAAGGAAATGATAGACAATCCTGAGAAGGTTTCAGAGTATGTAAGTGACAGACATTTTGGGATTGGTTCAGATGGTCTTATTCTTATATGTCCGTCTGATGTTGCTGATTTTCGTATGAAGATGTACAATGCTGATGGCTCGGAGGGCAGCATGTGTGGCAATGGAGTAAGGTGCATAGCAAAGTATGTCTATGATAAAGGACTTACTGATAAGACCAATATTTCACTTGAAACAAAAAGCGGGATAAAATACCTTGAACTTACGGTCGAAAATGAGAAAGTCGTAAAGGTAAAAGTAAATATGGGAGCACCTATTCTCAAACCATCGGATATACCTGTTAAATCTGATAAGGATGTGTTCATAGATGAGCCTGTAGAAGTGGATGGCGTGGATTACCGCGTTACATGCGTTTCAATGGGAAATCCTCATGCTGTTACTTTTGTAGATGACACATCATCAATTCCTATAGAAAAGATTGGACCAAAGTTTGAAAATCATCCTATCTTTCCTGACAGGGTAAATACTGAATTTGTCCAGCTTATTAGCAGAAATGAAGTAAATATGCGTGTCTGGGAAAGAGGCTCAGGAGAAACGCTTGCATGTGGTACGGGAACATGTGCTACAGTTGTAGCATGCGTATTAAATGACAAAACAGATGATGAGGTTCTGGTACACCTTCTTGGAGGAGATCTTTTTATAAAGTATGACAGGGAAAATGATACAGTTTGGATGACGGGACCTGCCGAGATAGTTTTTGAAGGAGAGATAGAATTACCATTTTAGAAATTTAAAGTAAGGGAGAATAAAAATGAAATTATTAGAGCTTATAGAAGATATGGAATATGAATGTCTGCAGGGAAGCCTTGATAAAGAGATAACATCTCTTATCTATGATTCAAGAAAAGCAGAAGCGGGAGCGGTATTTGTATGCATTAGTGGTGCAGTAAGAGATGGTCATGATTTTGCGAAAGAGGTAGCAGAGAAGGGATGTACTGCTCTTATCGTTGAGAAAAAAGTAGATGTTCCTGAGGATGTCACACTTATATGTGTAAAGGATTCAAGACTTGCACTTGCACAGGCTTCAGCAGCTTACTTTGGCCATCCGGCAGAGAAACTTACAACTATTGGAATTACAGGTACAAAGGGTAAAACTACTGCTACATATATGGTACGCTCTATACTTGAAGCGTCAGGAATAAAGACAGGACTTATTGGAACAATAGAAACAATAATCGGTGACGAAAAAATTCCATCTGCCAATACAACACCTGAGTCATATCTTGTACAGGAGTATTTTAGTAAGATGGTTGATGCAGGTTGTCAGTGTGTCGTAATGGAAGTATCTTCACAGGGACTTATGCTTCACAGAGTTGGGGGATTTATATTTGACTACGGCATATTTACTAATCTTGAACCTGACCATATAGGACCAAATGAACATTCAAGTCTTGAAGATTACATTCACTGCAAAAGTCTTCTTTTCAGACAGTGCAGACAGGGTATATTTAATGCAGATGACAGTCATCTTGATAAGATACTTGAAGGTCATACATGTAAAGTTGAGACATATGGTTTTGGAGAAAATGCCGATATAAGGGCAGAAGATGTACATCTTTTTGATAAAGGCGGAAGGCTTGGTGTTGCTTATCACATGAGTGGTCTTATGGATATGGATGTTGAGATAGATATCCCTGGTAAATTCAGTGTCTATAATTCAATGACTGCAATATCAATATGCAGACATTTTGGTGTTAAGAAGGAGACAATACTTAATTCGTTGTCTTCAATAAGGGTAAAGGGAAGAGTTGAGCTCGTTCCTGTGTCATCGAAGTTTACCGTAATGATTGACTATGCACATAATGCTATGAGTCTTAACAGCCTTCTTACCACACTTAAAGAATATAATCCAAAGCGTCTTGTATGTCTTTTCGGATGTGGAGGAAACCGTTCTGTCGATAGAAGATTTGAGATGGGCGAGGTTTCATCAAAGCTTGCAGACCTTACCATAGTTACTTCCGATAATCCTAGAAATGAAGAACCACAGGCTATAATAGATGATATTGTGACTGGTGTTAAGAGAGCAGATGGTAAGTATATAACTATAATTGATCGTGCAGAAGCTATAAGATATGCTATAGAAAATGCAGAAGAAGGCGATGTAATAGTGCTTGCCGGTAAAGGCCATGAAGATTATCAGGAAATAAAAGGTGTCAAACATCATATGGATGAGCGTGAACTTGTTGCGGATGTAGTAAAGGATGGTAACTTTATAAAATGATATTTGCTGATGTAATAATAGATATCTCAGTAAAGAGCCTTGACAGACCATTTCAGTATATAGTTGCTCCTGAAATGGAGGAAGAAATAGAAATCGGTTCACTTGTAAAGATTCCTTTCGGTATGGGAAATCGTATCATGAAGGGGTATGTGATAGGTCTTTCGGGAGAGGCACTTTTTGATATATCAAGGATGAAAAGCATAATAGAAGTTGAGAAGCAGGGAGTGGTTGCAGAATCACACCTGCTTTCACTTGCTTATTGGATAAAAGAAAATTACGGCTCAACAATGAACGATGCAATAAAGGCAGTAATGCCTGTAAAAAGGGAAGTTAAAGAACTTGTTAAGCGCACTATTTATCCGAATGTATCAAGAGAAGAAATGACGGATGCAAGAAATGAATTTGAGAAAAAACATAATTCTGCCCGTGTAAGACTTCTTAATGAACTTCTTTGCAGTGATAAGAATTTCAGGGATGGTATAGATTATTCATATGCACTTAAAAATCTTAAGGTTTCATCATCTGTAATAAATGGATTAAAAGATAAGAAATTAATAATAGTTGACAGTGTTTCTGAATACAGAAATCCCATAGGAAATCAGTCTGGCGATGATGACAGACATGTACTAAATCAGGGACAAAAGCACATAGTTGATTCTGTGATGAAAGATTATGTATCAGGAATAAGGAAAACATACCTAATTCATGGTGTTACAGGAAGCGGTAAGACAGAAGTATATATGAACATAATAGAAAAGGTACTTCTTCTTAAAAAACAGGTTATAATGCTTATACCCGAGATAGCACTTACATACCAGACGGTAAGCCGCTTTTATAAAAGATTTGGAAACCGAGTTTCTGTTATGCATTCAAAGCTGTCAGCGGGTGAAAGATACGACCAGTATACAAGAGCCAGAAATGGCGATATTGATGTAATGATAGGTCCGCGATCAGCACTTTTTGCACCTTTTCAAAATCTTGGACTTATTGTAATAGACGAAGAACATGAGACAAGCTACAGAAGTGAGACACCACCGAAGTACCATGCAAGAGAGGTGGCAATAAAGAGAGCCTCCATGACAGGAGCAAGTGTAATACTGGGTTCAGCCACACCATCAGTAGAATCCTACTATAATGCACTTAATGGAAAATATGAACTTTTTACCCTAGAAGAAAGGGCAGGAGGAGCTAAACTTCCGGAAGTTCAGATAGTCGATTTAAGAGAGGAGCTTGCAGCACATAATTATTCAATATTCAGCAGAAGCCTGAAATCTCTTATTGAAGACAGGCTGGAAAGGCATGAACAGATAATTCTTTTTATTAACAGACGAGGATATGCCGGGTTTGTATCGTGCCGCAAGTGTGGCAAAGTAATAGGATGTCCCCACTGTTCTGTATCTCTTAAGCCACACAGCATCAGAGGGAAGGTGACACAGTTAAAGTGTCATTACTGTGGTTATAGTGAACCTATGCCCGCAGAATGTCCTGACTGTCATTCAAAATATATAGGTACATTTGGACTTGGAACACAACAGGTTGAAGAGATGGTTAGAAAGACTTTTGATGGAGCAAGGGTTCTTCGTATGGATGCAGACACGACTTCGGGAAAAGATGGTCATGAAAATATCCTTAAGCAATTTGAAGAGGGAGAAGCAGACATACTTATAGGAACACAGATGATAGTTAAAGGTCATGATTTTCCTAATGTAACACTTGTGGGTATACTGGCTGCCGACCTTTCTCTGAATGTAGGCGATTACAGGGCTTCGGAGAGAACATTTCAGCTTTTATCACAGGCAGCAGGTCGCGCGGGACGTGCCAAAAAGCCCGGAAAGGTGGTTATGCAGACATACCAGCCGGAACATTACAGCATTACATCTGCGGCGGCACAGAATTATGAAGAATTCTATGAAAAAGAGATTACTACAAGACAGATGTTGCAATATCCGCCGATTTCAAATATACTAGGAGTATTGGTGCTTTCTGTAAATGAGGCAAGTGCAGATAATCTTGCACAGGTTCTGTGCAATAAAATGAAGATTTATGAGGACGTAACGGTACTTGGACCTACGGAGACTTCTATTTCTAAAGCTAATGATGTGTATCGAAGAGTAGTTTATGGCAAATGTGCTGATTATAATATTTTATGTTCAATTAAGAATCAGTTTGAAGAATATATGAAAGATAATGATAAGCATAAGGATTGCAGACTTATATTTGAGTTTAATTAAAAATATGGAGGAAGTTTGATATGGCAATAAGAAAAATAAGAATAATTGGTGATGAAATACTTGAACACAAATCAAAACCTGTTAAGGAGATGACGCCACGTATAAAAACTCTTATAGAGGATATGCTTGATACAATGTATGAGGCACAGGGAGTTGGTCTTGCAGCTCCACAGGTAGGAATACTTAAGCAGGTTGTTGTTATAGACGTAAGTCCTGAAGGTGACAGTCCTGTCGTCCTTATTAATCCTGAGATATTGGAACTTAAAGGTGAGCAGACAGGTCAGGAAGGATGTTTAAGTGTTCCAGGCAAGGCAGGCATTGTTACAAGAGCAAATTATGCGAAAGTAAAGGCTCTTAATGAAGATATGGAAGAGATAATTGTAGAAGGAGAAGAACTTTTTGCGCGTGCTCTCCAGCATGAGATAGATCATCTTTCGGGAATACTTTATGTAAGTAAGGTTGAAGGTGAACTGGAAGACATGTCTATGGAAGAAGAATAGATAAATACTGGAAAAGAGGCAGGATATGAGAATAGTTTTTATGGGAACACCGGATTTTGCGGTGAGTACTTTAAAGTCACTTATTGACAGCAGACATGAAGTTATAGCTGTAGTTACACAGCCTGATAAGCCAAAAGGAAGAGGCGGTAAAATGCAGTTTACTCCTGTAAAGGAGGTCGCATTAGAAGCAGGAATCGAGGTTTATCAGCCACAGAAAGCTAAAGACGAGGAATTTGTAAAGTTTATAAGGAAGTTGGCACCTGATGTAATGGTAGTCGTAGCGTATGGTCAGATTCTTACAAAGGAAATGCTTGATATACCAAAATATGGATGTATAAACGTACATGCATCTCTTCTTCCTAAATTAAGAGGAGCAGCACCTATACAGTGGTCTGTTATAGATGGCGATGAAGAAAGCGGTGTTACAATCCAGCAGATGGATGAAGGTATTGATACCGGTGATATACTTCTTGTTAAGAAGTATAAACTGGATAAAAAAGAAACAGGCGGAAGTCTTTTTGAAAAATTAGCATCATTTGGAGGACCTATGATTCTTGAGGTGCTTGATATGGCAGAAGAGGGAAGACTTAACCCTGTTAAGCAGGGCGAAGATTCCACATATGCAAAGATGCTTAGTAAATCTACAGGCAAGATTGATTTTTCAAAAGATGCAGTTTCTATTGAAAGATTAATAAGAGGTCTTAATCCGTGGCCAAGTGCATTTGCTTTTATTCATGGTAAAATGCTAAAGATATGGGAGGCAGATGTACTTAGTGAAGAAGAAGCCGAAGCAGCGGGAATGTCTGATGAT
Source organism: Lachnospiraceae bacterium (assembly GCA_022764445.1). Taxonomy (GTDB): domain Bacteria; phylum Bacillota; class Clostridia; order Lachnospirales; family Lachnospiraceae; genus Butyribacter. The sequence goes on from JALERT010000139.1 coordinate 6,100, forward strand.
ACTGCAGAACCAGGAACTATAACCGCTATAGGCAAAGATAAGATAGTAGTAAAAACCGGTAAGGATTATCTTGTAGTCACATCACTTCAGTTAGAAGGAAAGAAGAGAATGGATACAGGAGCATTTTTGAGAGGTTATAAGTTAGAAGCAGGAGAAAAACTGTTGTCTGAAAGAAACTAAATGAGAAATCTGATTTTGTTATGCGGAGGAGACTGATGTCACATAATCAAAGTGTCAATGTGCGCATGATCGTTCTTAATGTCCTTATGGCGGTTATGGAAGATGGAGAATATTCGGATAAGGCAATACACAAAGCCCTCGATACTTATAATGATATGGACAAAAGAGACAGGTCATTTCTGACAAGACTTAGTGAGGGTACTATAGAAAGATGCATAGAACTAGATTATATTATCGATATGTATTCAAAGACTAAAGTCAGAAAGATGAAGCCTGTTATTCGAAATATTCTTCGTATGGGAGTGTACCAGATACTTTATATGGAGCAGATACCTGACAGCGCTGCATGCAATGAAGCTGTTAAGCTTGCTGTAAAAAGAAAGTTCATTAACCTAAAAGGATTTGTAAATGGCGTTTTAAGGACTATATCAAGAGAAAAAGATAATATAAAATATCCGGACAGAAGTGATTTTATAAGATATGCCATGATAAAGTATTCCATGCCCGAATGGATTGTAAAAAGGTATATAAATTCTTATGGAGAAGAAAAAACCGAAAAAATATTAAGAGCTTACCTGTCAGAAGACAGAGCAATAAGCGTCAGGTGTAACATTTCAAAAGCATCTGTAGAAGATATATGCAAATTATTAGAAAATGATGGAGTAACGGTTTCACAGGGCAGACTTTCTCCGTATGCACTTTATATAGAGAACTATGGAAGAATTACAGAACTTGAATCATTTAAAAAAGGTCTTATACAGGTTCAGGATGAAAGTTCAATGCTTGTTGGAAGTATTCTTGAAGCAGAGGAAGGGTATAATATTATCGATACTTGTGCAGCGCCTGGTGGGAAATCGCTTCATGCTGCAGACCTGCTTAAAGGTACGGGAAAGGTAATATCATGTGATCTTACAGAAGCAAAGGCTAAACTTATAAGGGACAATGTATCAAGGAACGGTTTTAATAATATTGAAATCTGTGTAAGTGATGCTCTTGTCTATAATAAAGAATGGGAAGAGAAAGCTGATATCGTTATAGCAGACCTTCCATGCTCCGGTCTTGGTGTTATAGGTAAAAAGTGTGACATAAAATATAAAACCCGGGAAGAAGACATTAGAAGTCTTTCATCAATACAGAAAAATATACTGAAAAATGTATCAGGATATGTAAAAAAAGGTGGCAGGCTTATATTTAGTACATGTACTATAGCAGAAGAGGAAAATGAAGAAAATGTAAAGTGGATAAACGAAAATCTGCCACTTAAATCTGTGTCCATTGAGGAGGACTTACCCCCTGTTCTTAAAAATATTACAGGAAATGAAGGATATCTTCAGATTCTACCATATATGGCAGATACGGATGGATTTTTCATATCAGCTTTTATAAAAAAATGACAAAGGATACTAACAGGATGGTGATATATTGACAGAAGAAAATAATGATAAAATCGACATTAAAAGCATGAATTATGATGAGGTAAAAGAATACGTAAAAAGTATCAATGAAAAGCCTTTTCGTGCTAAACAGCTTTATGAGTGGATTCATAAAAATCTTGTCTTATCATTTGATGAGATGACAAATCTTTCTAAAGATTTTCGTGTAAAGCTTGATAAAAGCTGTACAATAGAGGGAGCAAGAGTTATCAAAAGGCAGACATCTGCTGATGGAACAAGTAAATTTCTTATGAGGCTTTCTGATGGAAATACCGTTGAAAGTGTTCTGATGAAATATAAGCATGGAAACAGCGTATGTATATCAACACAGGTTGGATGCCGTATGGGGTGCAGATTCTGCGCATCTACGGTAGGAGGTCTTATAAGGAGTCTTAAAACTTCCGAGATGCTTGATCAGATATATGAGATACAGCGTATAACGGGAGAAAGGGTATCGAATGTTATTCTTATGGGAATAGGTGAGCCACTTGATAACTATGATAATGTAGTCAGGTTTATAAGGATGCTGTCAGATGAAAACGGACTTAATGTCAGTCAGAGAAATATAACACTGTCAACATGTGGTCTTGTGGACAGATTAAGAAAGCTTGTGGATGAACATCTTACCATAACGATAGCGATTTCTCTTCATGCTCCGAATGATGAGCTTAGAAAAGAAATGATGCCTATAGCCAATAAATACACCATTGCAGAAATTATGGATGCTTGTCGTTATTATATTGAAAAAACAGGCAGAAGGATAACATTTGAGTATAGCATGGTAGAAGGAAAAAATGATACAAAAGAATGTGCAATGCAGCTTGTTAATCTGCTTCGCGGAATGAATTGCCATGTTAATCTTATCCCGCTTAATCCCGTAGAGGGCAGAATGGGAAAACGTTCAAAGGGAGCAGATATACAAGGGTTTAAATTGGTACTTGAAAAAAATCACATAAACGTTACAATAAGAAGAGAGATGGGTAGCGATATAGATGCTGCCTGTGGTCAGTTACGTAATAAGAACAAAGGAGGGAAGATGCATGAAGGCGAGTTCTAAGACAGACATTGGTAATAAAAGAAGCATGAATCAGGATTATGTATATTGTAATGACCAGCCTGTCGGCAACTTCCATAATTTATATATTGTCGCAGACGGAATGGGTGGACATAAAGCAGGCGATCATGCATCTAAATTATGTGTAAATAGTATGGTTGATTCTATAAATGCAAGTACACATAAAACACCTGTAACAATATTTGAAGAAGCTGTAAATACTGCTAACAGTTTAGTATATCAGAAAGCTAAAGAAAATATAGAGTATGAAGGTATGGGAACCACGATGGTAGCCTGCACATTACAGGGGGATACCTTGTATGTAGCAAATATCGGAGATTCCCGTTTGTATTTAATAGATGATTCGATTAGACAGATTACAAGCGATCATTCTCTTGTGGAAGAGATGGTGAAGAATGGCAATATCACAGAGAGTGAAGCGAGAATACATCCAAGGAAGAATATTATTACAAGGGCACTGGGAATTGACGAAAATGTAAAGGCTGATTATTTTGAAGTAAAAGTAAAAGAATCAGATATGATTCTTATGTGTAGTGATGGCCTTAGTAATATGATTGAAGATGATGATATGGAATATATAATAAGACATAGTAGTTCTATTCAGAATGCTGTAGACAATCTTGTTGATAAGGCAAATGAAAATGGTGGAAATGATAATATAACCGTAATTTTAGCAGAGGTATAATACATAAAAGGGAGTAAGCTATCGGAGGCAGAATGGAGGAGTATATGGTAAATCCGGGAATGATGATTAGTGAAAGGTATGAAATAATAGACAGAGTTGGCTCTGGCGGCATGGCTGATGTTTATAAGGCAAAATGCCACAGGCTTAATCGCTTTGTCGCTATAAAGATACTTAAACAGGAGTACAGTAATGATGCAAAGTTTGTAGCTAAGTTCAGGGCAGAGGCACAGTCTGTTGCAGGATTGTCTCATCCGAATATCGTCAATGTCTATGATGTAGGCGAGGATAACGGACTTTATTATATTGTAATGGAGCTTGTTGAAGGAATAACACTCAAGAAGTTTATTGAAAAAAAAGGCAGACTTGATGTGAAAGAGGCTGTTGGTATTGGAATACAGATAGCACAGGGTATGGAAGCGGCACATAATAATCACATCATCCACAGGGATATTAAACCGCAGAATATAATTATATCCAAAGAGGGAAAAGTTAAGGTTACAGATTTTGGTATAGCAAAAGCTGCAACTTCTAATACAATAACCTCGAATGCAATGGGATCAGTTCATTATATAAGTCCCGAACAGGCAAGAGGTGGATATAGTGATGAAAAGAGTGATATTTATTCTCTTGGTGTAACAATGTATGAGATGATTGCAGGCAGAGTACCTTTTGAAGGTGAAAGTACTGTATCTGTGGCACTTGCACATATTCAGGATGAAGCAGCAACACTTCATGAACTTGATCATGATATTCCTATGAGTCTTTCAAAAATTGTACAGAAGTGTATGCAGAAAAAGCCGGATATGAGGTATATGACGGCTGCTTCTCTTATATCAGACCTTAAAAGAGCAATAAGTGAACCTGATGGCAATTATGTAAAACTTGATAATGACGATTTTGACTCATCACCGACTATAATGATATCAGATGATGATCTTGAAGCAATCAAGGATGGTCAGCAGCATAATCATCATTCAGGTGCTAATAATATTCAGGAACAGGAAAGTGATAATATGGATGAAGAAGGAATAGATCCTAAGCTTGAAAAAATACTTAAAATATGCAGTGCAGTTGTTGCCGGAATTATTGTATTGGTAGTTATACTGTTTATAGGTCGTGTCTGTGGATGGTGGGGAGGTTCCGGCTTATCAAAAGGACCAGAATCAACTTCTTCAGCAGATGTTTCGTCAAGTGAAAATAATGCAGAAACAGTACAGGTTCCTAATATTGTCGGATATACACTCGAGGAAGCTGAACAGCTCCTCGAAGACAGCAAACTCAAGGTTCAGCTTAAGCCTATGGAGTCTGATGAAGAAGCTAATAAGGTATTAGATCAGGATCCTAAAGCTGGAGAAAAAGTAGATGCTTATTCAAGAGTAATAATATATTACAGTAAGGGAAAAAGCGGTATTACCATACCTAATCTTATAAATTGTACAGTTGATGATGCAATGACAAGGCTTCAGTCACTTGGTCTTACCGTTTCAGGTAAGGATGAAGAGTACAGTGATACTGTAGAAGCCGGAAAAGTATGTGGAACCGATCCTGTCATTGGTTCAAGTGTAAACGAAGGAAGTTCTGTAAAGATAATTGTCAGCAAAGGACCTGAGAGTAAGACTACTACTATGCCGAACATAGTAGGTCTTAAAGAGTCAGTAGCGCTTGAAAAACTTGCAGATAAAGGACTAGAAGGCAACAAAAACAATATAACATATATATATTCTTCAAAGTATGAGAAAGGTCTTGTTGTCGGTCAGTCTGTAAAAGCAGGAACGAAGGTAAATATTGGTACAGTTATAGATTATACAGTAAGTTTGGGACCTGAAAGTGAACCATCAACTCCACGTCCAACAACCAACAATTCATATAAATATGAAGGAAGTTTTACAGTAAGTGGAAATCCATTTGATTATGAGGATGAGAGTCCGGCGAATATAAGGGTAGTTTTAACACAGTCAGGAAAAACTAAGACAGTATGGTCAGGAACGTTGTCATATAATGATTTCCCTAAAAAGTTTACAATATCAGGATGGAGTGAAGGCGACGGAACGGTAGTTCTGTATAAAAATGATGTATCTACAGGTTATTCATATGATGTAGAATTTAAGAAGGTAGCCCATTGATGCAAGGAAAGATTATACGTGGGATAGCTGGTTTCTATTATGTTCATATACATGGAAAAGGCATAATAGAATGTAAGGCAAAAGGTGTTTTCAGAAATAAGAAAGTTAAACCGTTAGTTGGAGATAATGTAGAGCTTGAGATATTAGATGAGGATAACAAAACAGGTAATATTACAGAGATACTTCCACGTAAGAACTCTTTAATACGACCTGCGGTTGCCAATGTGGATCAGGCAGTCGTAATATTTGCTGCATCATTTCCAAAGCCAAATCTCAATCTGCTTGACAGATTCTTACTTATGATGCAGATGCAGGATGTACCAACTGTAATCTGCATCAATAAAATTGATGATACGGATAATTCTGAAACGGACAGAATTGTTGATAATTATAAAAATAGCGGATGTAATGTGTATAGAACAAGTACAGTTACAGGCGAAGGGATAGAAGAGTTTGGAAAATGTCTTAAAGGAAAGACATCTGTTCTTGCAGGTCCGTCAGGTGTTGGAAAGTCGTCAGTTATGAATTGCCTTTTTCCAGAGGCGGATATGGCTACAGGTGAGATAAGTGAAAAGATAAAACGTGGTAAACATACTACGAGACATTCAGAACTATTCTGTCTGGCTGATGATGTCTACGTTATGGATACGCCTGGATTCACATCTCTTAGTCTTCCTGATGTGGAAAAAGAGGATTTGAAGGAATTTTATCCTGAATTTGATGAATACAGAGATAAGTGCAGATTCTTAGGATGTGTCCATATTAATGAGCCGGATTGTGCAGTAAAGAATGCTGTCGAGGAAGATAGAATATCATTAGGCAGATATGAAAATTATAAACAGTTTTATGAGGAAATCAGCAATAGAAAAAAATACTAGTTTAGAAATGAGGTTTTTATGAAGAGATTAGCACCATCGATACTTGCAGCAGATTTTAATCATCTTGGGGATGATATTCGCAAGGTAGAGGATGAGGGGGTACGTGTATTACATCTCGATGTAATGGATGGCAGATTTGTTCCATCTATATCATTTGGAATGCCCCTTATATCGTCAATAAGAAAAGAATCAGAGATGTTTTTTGATGTACATCTTATGATAGAAGAGCCAATAAGATATATTAAGGAGTTTGCAGAATCAGGGGCAGATGGGATAACAGTTCACATCGAAGCGTGCTCTGATATCAAAAGTACGATTGAAGAGATTAAAAAATATGGAAAAAAAGCAGCTGTTTCGATAAATCCAGGGACTCCTGTGAGTAAAATAGAAGATATACTCGAAGATGTTGATATGGTACTTGTCATGAGTGTTAATCCCGGATTTGGCGGGCAGAAGTTTATTGACAGTACAATTGATAAGGTTGAAAAACTAGATAAGATAAGAAAAGATAAAGACTTGGATTATAAGATTGAGATAGATGGTGGAATAAACATAGAAAATATAGGATATGTAATAGAAAAGGGCGTTGATATTGCAGTAGCAGGTACAGCAGTATTTCGTGGTAATATTTCAGAAAATGTCAGAAAATTAAAGGAGGTAATGGCCAGTGCTTCTTGAAAATGTTACTATAGGAAGAATAATAGAGATATATGTTGACAGAGATGGGTATAGATACCGTTTGACAAGTAAAATAGAAAATGCTGACAGTAAAAAGGTATGTGTAACTCTTATTGCATCTCATGGAAAGATTTTTAAGTTCAGACCTGATGACAGAATTAGGCTTATTTATCGTGATGCGGAACAGCTTTGGGAATGGGATGATGTAAAAGCAGGTCTGGCTAAATCAGATGGTGTTTTGGTGCATTATTTTGAGATATCAGATAAAGGAAGATCTTATAACAGAAGAAATGCATACAGGGTAAGTCTTGGAGATGAGATATTAATCGGATATTATGATGTGCCGGGAAGTGATGCAAAATCATCAGATGTACCTACAGCCATTATTTATAATAATAAAAAGAAAAAAGATAAATCTGAAAGTGATGAAAAGAAAAATACTATATTAAATAGTGATATTATTACAGAGTTTGTAAAACCTATAATTGTTGAAGGTATTGTAAAAGATGTAAGTGCAACAGGTGTTGGCATATGTACTAATACAATATTTAAACCGGATGATTCAGTATTTTTTGATATACCTTCACCATACGGCAGACTTAAAGTTAAGGCTCAGGTGATAAGACATACAGCACTTAAGGCAATAACCAACAGATATAGAAATTACTATGGATGTGTTATCACAGAGACTGATAAGAAACTTATTAAATACATATATGAAATTCAGAGAAAACAGATTAAAAAACAGAAAGAACAGCAGTATGAAGAAAAGCTTAGGAGAGAAAGAATCAGAAAGATGTATGAAAAGCAAGAAAATATTGAGAGTAATTCCTGAAAGGCATAAATATGTATAGCAGAGTATTGATATTTAGCGGTGGCTGTCTTGATATGGGGTTTGCCAAAGACTATCTTGCCAATGAAAAGTTTGATTTAGTAATATGTGCAGATTCTGGTTTAGATGCAGCGTACCGGCTTGGTGTAAAAGCAGATTATATAATCGGAGATTTTGATTCAGTGTCAGGTAATGTTTTTGAAAAATATAAAAAAGGTGATGTGACGGAATCGAAAGAAGCGAGGTTTATAAAGTTTCCTCCGGAAAAGGATTCTACGGATACTGATATAGCTCTTGAGTATGCTATGGAACAGAATCCTGACGAGATAGTTATACTAGGAGCTACAGGCGGAAGAATGGATCATTTTCTTGCAAATGTCAATATACTTATGAAGCCGCTTAAATATGGGATACCAACATATATTGTCGATAAGTACAATAAAATTTATCTGATAGATAAAGATACTGTTATAAAAAGAAAATCGTTGTGGGGAAAATATATTTCATTTCAGCCACTGACTGAAATCGTGAAAAACGTAAGACTCTCGGGATTAAAGTATATACTTGACGGAGAAGATTTAACTATAGGTAAAAGTCTTACTGTCAGTAATGAAATGGCAGATGGGACAGATGAAGCCATGATAAGCTTTGATACTGGAGTGATTATTGTGATTGAGGCACGTGATGCATAATTATGATTTTGTCAGTCCATGAGTAAGGAGCAAATTGCGCCAGAAATGAAATAAGACAGGAGGATTTATGGAGCAGGCTGATAATAATAAATTAAATAATGAAAATACAGATAAAATGTTAGATGAGCGAATGAGCATAATCCAGTCATTAAGCGAGATATATACATCCGTATATTATATAGATCTTGAAAATAATCATTTTAGAGAGATATCATCTATTCCTGATGTATATTCCAACATTGGGGAAGAGGGAGATGCGCAGGAACGTTTAAATTATTTTTGTCATAATATGGTTACACCTGAATTTACAGATGAGTTACTTGAATTTGTTGATCTTTCAACATTAAAAGATCGTCTTAAGGATAAGAAAATCATATCGAAACAGTTCTGTTGTCTGATTAAAGTATCAGAGGAAAATGACGGTGATTCAGAATGGGCGCAGTGTTCTTTTATTAAAGTCAGCAGTGAGTCAGGCAGTACACTTACTCATGTTATATTTGCAACACAGTCAATTTATGATGTGAAACTTAAAGAGCTAGAGACGAAGAAAAAATTAGAAGATGCACTGGAGGAAGTAAAGAAGAGTAACATTGAACTACAAAAAGAAATGGCAGTATCAGGAGCACTTAGCCAAGAATATCACAGTCTTTTTACAATTGATGCAAAGACAGGCAAGATTTCATTATACAGAACCGATGGCATAGGGATGAATTATAAGCAGCTTTCTGAATTAATGGAGTCATATGATTATGAAGAGGTATTTTCAGACTATATTGATAATTATATAGTTCCTGAAGATCGTGAAAGAATAAGAAATTCGATGGGGCTTGATAATCTTTATGAATGTGTCCCTGATGTGGGACTCTATAAGCTGGGATACAAGAGAAAAATGGATGGTATTGTTTCCTATTATGAGATGAACATAGCAAAAATGACTGACGAACATGGCGACATTACATTTATTCTTGGGATGCATGATGTAGATAAGGAGATGCGCCGTCAGCTTAAGCAGACACGTGAAATGGAGAAGCAGCGTGAGATAATAGAAGGACTTGGTTCAGAATATTATTCAATTCTTCTTGTAGATCCTGATACAGATACTGTTAGCACGTACAGGGCAGAAGGTGAAGATGGAAAAGCTATAGCTAATTATTTTTCAAGACACAATAACTGCTGGTCAAAGGGTATTCAGAGTTATGCCAATGAGCTTCTTTCAGAAAGAAGCTGGGACGAATTTATAGAAAAGCTTTCTCTTGAACATATTCGTAAGGGGGGAAATGATTATTCTTTAACATACGAGAAGTTAACAAAAAAAGGAATAATATATCTTCAGGTAAGAGTTTCATTTGTACGTGAGAATGATGGTGGTGTAGTAGCTGTTATAGGAACAAGAAATGTTGATGATCTTATAAAGAAAGAACGTCAGCAGGAGATGGCTCTGCAGGCTGCATATGATGCAGCGGAAGCCGCCAATAAGGCTAAGACAGATTTCTTATCTAATATGTCACATGATATTCGTACTCCAATGAATGGAATTATTGGCATGACTGCAATAGCGGCCGCTCACATAGATGATAAAGAACGAGTAAAAGACAGCCTTCAAAAAATAACACAGGCAAGTAAACATCTGCTGAGTCTTATAAATGAAGTACTTGATATGAGTAAGATTGAGTCGGGAAAGGTAAAGCTTATAGAGGAAGAGTTTAATCTTTCAGATCTTGTTGATAATCTTCTGACAATGACTAATGCTCAGATTGAGGAACATCATCATGAACTTTGTGTTAATATTTCAGGTGTGAAGCATGAGGCGGTAATAGGTGACAGTCTGCGTATCCAGAAGCTATTCACAAACTTAATGGGAAACGCAGTAAAGTATACACCGGATGGAGGAAAAATAAGTCTGTCAATTACTGAGAGACCTTCAAATCAGGCTAAGATAGGGTGTTATGAATTTGTTTTTGAGGATAACGGGATTGGAATGAGTGATGATTTTATAAAACATATCTTTGATCCTTTTGCCAGAGCAACTGACAGTCAGGTTAATAATATTCAGGGAACAGGACTTGGTATGCCTATCAGCCGCAACATTGTAAGGATGATGGGAGGAGATATCAAAGTTGAAAGCAAATTAGGTGTTGGTTCGCGTTTCACTGTAACAATATATCTGAAACTTCAGGATACAAAAGACTTATATAATGAAAAATTTATTGATCTTGATGTACTTGTGGCTGATGATGATTCTTTGAGTCTGGAGTCATGCTGCAATATGCTTGAAGATTTAGGAATGAAAGCAGATGGAGTTACAACGGGAAAGCAGGCTCTTGAACAGGTGGTTCTTCATAATAAACAGGAAAAGCAGTATTTTGCGTGTATCATTGACTGGAAAATGCCTGATATGGATGGAATAGCAACGACAAGGGCAATACGTAATGCTGTTGGAGAATATGTGCCTATTATAATTATATCTGCATATAACTGGTCAGATATAGAACAGGAAGCAAGGGCAGCAGGCGCCAATGCATTCATAAGCAAACCATTGTTCCGCTCCAGACTTGCTAGCACATTCAATAAGATTTTGGGAGAAGATGGCAATGAAAATTCGGAAGTGACGCTAAAAAGTCTTGAAAATATGGATTTTTCTAATCGCCGTGTTCTTCTTGTAGAGGATAATGAACTTAATGCCGAGATAGCTACCGTGATTCTTGAAATGACAGGTCTTAAAGTAGAACATGTATCTGATGGCACAGAGGCAGTTGACAGGATGAGTGAAAGCAGTGACGGATATTATGATATAATTTTTATGGATATCCAGATGCCAAAAATGAATGGGTATGATACAACAAGAGCGATTCGTTCAATGGAACGAAATTATTGTAAAAAGATACCAATCATCGCAATGACGGCGAATGCATTTGCTGAGGATGTACAGGCGGCAAAGACTGTAGGTATGAATGAGCATATTGCTAAACCTCTTGATATGGACAGGCTTGCTAAAACATTAAATAAGTGGCTAAAGTAGTTTATAATATTTGTTCCTATGGACGATAATGGAGAAATTTGTCTTTTTGACAGTTTTATCGTATTGGGTTTTGCTCTGATGATTATGAGTACTCTTATACATAACGATTATGCAGCATCAATTATTGTAGGAAATTTAGTGTTCCAAAATTTAAAGCGTTATGATATAATACAAAATTGTATCAAATTCTTTTTTGCTTAATTAACAGAAGAGAGTTGATGTCATGGTTAAAGATATAATAGGCAGAAGTGCTATGCAGATGCAGAAATATAAGAGAAAGGCGAAAGTGCTTGAAACAGGGCATTTTCGGATAGGTATATGTAATTATGAAACTCGGAATTGTCGGTCTTCCGAACGTAGGAAAAAGTACATTATTCAACTCATTAACAAAGGCAGGTGCAGAATCAGCAAATTATCCATTCTGTACGATAGATCCAAATATTGGAATAGTACCGGTGCCTGATGCAAGACTTGATGTACTTGCCAAAATGCATAACTCAGCAAAGATAGTACCTGCTGCAATAGAGTTTGTAGACATAGCAGGTCTTGTCAAGGGTGCATCTAAGGGTGAGGGACTTGGCAATCAGTTCCTTTCTAATATTCGAGAGGTTGACGCTATCGTGCATGTTGTCCGCTGCTTTGAAGATAGTAATATTGTTCATGTAGACGGAAGCATTGATGCAATAAGAGATATTGAAACAATTAATCTTGAACTTCTTTTCTCAGATCTTGAGATACTTGAAAGAAGATACGCAAAACTTATCAAGAGTGTTAAGAATGATAAGAGTCTTGTAAAAGAAACTGAACTTGTTGAAAAGCTTAAGAAGCATCTTGAAGATGGTAAGCTTGCAAAGAGTTTTGAAGTGGCAGATGAAGATGAGGAAAAGCTGATTGAAAGCTTTGACCTTCTTACTTATAAGCCTACTATATACGCAGCAAATGTATCAGAAGATGATCTTGCTGATGATGCAGCAGGCAACTCAAATGTTGCGGCAGTAAGAGAATATGCAGCAAAAGAAGGATCAGAAGTATTCGTAATATGTGCACAGATTGAGCAGGAAATTGCAGAGCTTGATGATGATGAAAAAAAGATGTTCCTTGAAGATCTTGGTTTAAATGAATCAGGTCTTGAGAAGATGATTAAGGCTAGTTATTCACTTCTTGGTCTTATCAGTTATATTACAACAGGTGAGATGGAGACAAAGGCATGGACTATTAAAAAAGGAACAAAAGCTCCTCAGGCGGCAGGAAAGATACACTCTGATTTTGAGAGAGGATTTATCAGGGCAGAGGTTGTAAGTTATGACAATCTTGTTGAACAGGGAAGCATGAATGCAGCAAAAGAGAAAGGTCTTGTTCGTTCAGAAGGAAAAGATTATGTCGTTCAGGACGGAGACGTTGTTTTATTCAGATTCAATGTGTGATAGTTAGGAGCTGTGTTTTATGGGTGCAGATATTCGTTTCCCACATCTTGGCATTGAGATAGAAAATTTAGGTAAGAGTATCTCGATTTTCGGTTTTTCAATAGCATATTATGGCATTATTATTGCATTTGCAATGATATGTGGATATCTTATGGCAGCATATCAGGCGAAAAGAACAGGTCAGAATACAGAGATGTATCTTGACCTTACATTGTGGGACATAGTCTTTGCTGTCATTGGCGCAAGATTATATTATGTGGTATTTAGCTGGGATTATTATAAGGATAATCTCTCAGAAATCATAAATACACGTGGTGGAGGACTTGCAATATATGGCGGTGTAATAGCCGGAGTTATAACAACATTCGTATTTTCAAAGATTCGTAAAGTATCTTTCTTAAAAGTAACAGATACGGCATGTGCCGGTCTTTTAGTGGGACAGATAATCGGAAGATGGGGAAATTTCTTCAACAGAGAGGCATTTGGAGGATATACGGACAATCTGTTCGCGATGCAGATAAAAATGACGGATGTACTTCAGACAAATCTCAATAAAAGTCTTGCAAAAGATGTTGTTATGGTTGATGGAATAAAATATATACAGGTTCATCCCACATTCCTATATGAATCATTATGGAATATAATGGTACTTTTGGTAATATTACTTTTTACAAAGAAAAAGAGGTATGACGGTCAGCTTTTCCTTCTATATATTTTGGGATATGGATGTGGAAGATTCTGGATAGAGGGGCTAAGGACAGACCAGCTTCTTCTTTTCAATACAGGAATACCTGTATCGCAGGCACTTTCGGCTATAATGGTTATTGTGTCAGCAATAATACTGATAACCAATGAAGTAAGATTTAGAAAAAAGAAAAATATAAAAGCATGAACAAAGATGCACCACTTATAAGATGATTATAAGTGGTGCATTTTTGTTGATTTGTACAAGAAAATTGTAATAAATTGTTAATTATTTCTTTGAAAAAAGCTTGCTAAATGTTAATAAAAGTTATATTATAGTTGATAAGTGGTGAAAAGTGGGAAGAGAAGTTATAAAGGTGGTAGAAAGTGGGGTGATTGTTATGTTTATGGGTCAATATGAACATACTATTGATGCCAAAGGCAGGACAATCATACCGGCTAAGTATCGTGAAGAACTTGGTGAAGATTTTGTAGTGACAAGAGGACTCGATGGCTGTCTTTTTCTATATCCTGCTTTGGAGTGGCAGAAGTTTGTCGATAAGCTGCAGAAACTCCCATCTAATCAGAATACAAGGCGTATACAGCGTCAGTTCTTATCAAAAGCCATGGAAGTAACATTGGACAAGCAGGGAAGAATACTTATACCGGGAATACTCAGGGAAAGTGCCGGCCTTGTTAAGGAAATAGTCTTTGTTGGTATGATGAACAGAGTAGAAGTATGGGATAAAGCAAAGCTTCATGACGAAGAAATGGCAGAGGATGCAGCATCACTTGATGAAACCATGGATGAACTTGATATTTCATTGTAGCTTTAGATTGGAGAATGATATGGAATTTGTACACAAGTCAGTACTATTAGATGAAGTGATTGATAATCTTAATATAAAGCCGGATGGAATATATGTAGATGGAACACTTGGTGGAGCCGGACACGGTAAAGAAGTCTGTAAAAGACTGAGCGCAAATGGAAGATTTATAGGTATAGATCAGGATGAGGATGCAATCAGAGCTAGTACAGAAAGATTAAGTGAGTTTGGCGACATAGTTACCATTGTAAGAAGCAATTATTCTGATATGGTTTCAGTATTACATGATTTATGTATTGATAAAGTCGATGGAATCACTCTTGATCTTGGGGTATCATCATTTCAGCTTGATACAGCAGACAGGGGATTTTCATATAGAATGGATGCACCACTTGATATGCGCATGGACAACAGGCAGGAACTTTCAGCTGCTACAGTTGTCAATGAATACACAGAAAGTGAATTATTCCATATTATAAAAAACTACGGAGAAGATAAATTTGCCAAGAATATAGCAAAGAATATTGTTATAGAAAGGAAAAAGAATCCTATTCTTACAACGGGAAGACTTGCTGAGATTGTCGATAGGTCTATTCCAATGAAGATGAAGAAGCAGGGCGGTCATCCTGCTAAAAGAACATTTCAGGCGATTAGAATCGAAGTAAATCATGAACTTGATGTTTTACAGCAAAATCTGAGTGACATGATTGATTTACTTAATCCCGGAGGAAGATTTTGTATAATAACATTTCATTCGCTTGAAGACAGGATAGTTAAGAAAGCATTCCGTGAGGCAGAAAACCCATGCATATGTCCACCTGATTTCCCGGTATGTGTGTGTGGAAGGGTTTCTAAAGGCAGAATGTTTCCGAGAAAACCGATTTTGCCATCTGATTGTGAGATGGAGGCAAATCCAAGATCTAAAAGTGCTAAACTGAGAGTATTTCAGCGTATTTAATATCCAGTAAGTAATGGAAATAAATCCTTATGGAGCAAGGGGGAAAGATTTTATGTCAGTCGAATCGAGATATAATACAGAGCACAATTACAGAAGTGAAAGGCACATACCTAATTCAAGAAGAGGAACGTATGTTGATGGAAATACGGTCAGAAAAATTCAGGCAGAGCCAAAAAGACGTGAGGAAAATTTACCGGAACGTAAAATAAGAAGATCCCACCAGAGAAGACCGGTCAGAATGGCAGGTATTGATGGCGTTTCATTTATGTTCCTTATGGGTGCACTTGTTGTTGTACTTGCTGTTGCTTTTTCATACATAAGTGCTCAAAACGATGTACATGTTATGAAAAATAATGTTGTGGAATTACAGACACAGATATCTGAAACTAAAGAAGCAAATGATGAAAAGTATGAAGAAATTATAGGAAAAGTCGATTTGTCTGAGGTATATAAGAAAGCAACTAAAGAATTAAATATGGTTAGAGCTGGAAAAAATCAGATTTACACATATGATAATAAGAAAAGCGGCATGGTAAAGCAATATGCTGATATACCGGGAGTAGATGAATAGAGGTAAGTAATGAGTAGAAAAGCAGTAGATACCAGAAAACGTGTAAGAGTAGCCAAGCCTTTTGTGTTTGCAAGGCTACTCTTTGTATTTGGACTTATTTTATTGGCGGGTATAGCGCTTGTAGTAAGAATAGCATATCTTAACAAGAATAAAGGTGATGCATATGAGAGGAAAGTGCTTGCCCAGCAAAGCTATGCAAGTAATGTTCTTCCATATAAAAGAGGAGATATTGTAGACAGGAATAATAATAAACTTGCAACAAGCGTTAAAGTATATAATCTTATTCTTGATCCTGTACAGATATTATCAGATGAAAAATATATAAAGCCGACAATAAAGGCACTTGTTGATGTGTTTGGATTAAAAGAAGAAGAGATTAAGAAGATACTTGATAAAAATTCACAAGTTCAGTATTATGTGATGAAAGAATACAAAGGCCTTAAATCTACATATGTAGAAAAAATTGAAAAGTTACAGAAGAAGGACAAGAATATAAAGGGCGTATGGTTTGAAGAAGAATATGTCCGTAAGTATCCTTATTCTTCGGTTGGAAGTAATGTAATAGGATTTTGTACAAGTGATAATACAGGATCATGGGGAATTGAGAATTATTATAATTCTTCACTTAATGGTGTAACAGGAAGAAGATACGGATATTTTGATGCAGATCTGAATCTTGTAAAGACAGTTAAGCCCGCGACAAATGGCAATACAATAGTTTCATCAATAGATGTCAATATACAGGGAATATTAGAGCAACATATGAAGAAATTCCTTAAGGATGTCGGTGCACTTAATATGGGATGTATAATTATGAATCCAAACAATGGAGAGATTTATGCAATGGCATCCAATAAGCAGTATGATCTAAATAATCCCAGAGATCTTACCGGTTTTTATCCCCAGAAAAAAATTGATAAGATGTCTGATAAAGATAAGATGGATGCTCTCAGTAAGATATGGAGAAATTTCTGCATAAGTGATGCCTACGAGCCTGGTTCCACATTTAAGCCGTTTACAGTATGTGCAGCACTTGATGAGGGTATTACCAATACGAAAAGAACTTATCTTTGTGATGGTGGTCAGGATGTAAATGGTACATATATTAAGTGTGTGGCACATGGAATAGGAGGACATGGACAGATTAATATCTGCCAGTCACTTATGAAATCGTGTAATGACGTTATGATGCAGCTTGGCGCTGATATGGGTAAAGATACATTCTTAGAGTATGTAAATACGTTTGGATTTGGTGCAAGGACAGGAATAGATTTACCAGGAGAGGCAGTCGGAGGAATATTTACTAAAGATACGATGCATTCTGTAGAACTTGCTACATCAAGTTTCGGACAGGGGCAGACAGTTACAATGATACAGATGGCAGCTGGATTTTCTGCTCTTGTTAATGGTGGCAATTATTATGAGCCACATGTAGTAAAAGAAATTGACAGTGAATCAGGTGCCGTAGTTTCAGTTAATGATGATAAACTTGTTAAGAGAATCATAACAGAAAAAACAAGTAAGCTTTTAAGAAATTATCTTTATAAGACAGTTGAGGAAGGTACGGCAATGCCGGCACAGGTAGAGGGATATACTGTTGGTGGTAAGACAGGTACAGCCCAGAAGCATCCTGTAGGACACGGAAATTATCTCGTATCATTTATAGGATGTACACCTGTAAAGAAACCAGAGGTAGTGATATATACTGTAATTGACGAGCCTAAGGTAGAGGATCAGGCACATAGTACGCCTGCTACTGAATTTTCAAGTCAGGTTTTAACTGATATTTTACCTATGCTTGGGATATATCCTGATAAAAAGGACAGTAAGAAAGTAACATCTGATACCAATATCAAACTTCCTTCTACTAAGAAAGGCAATAAATATCTTGAAGAGCCTGAAGGTGGAGCAATAGACAAAGATTATAAAGTTGCTTCAGGAAAAGAAGGTACTGATGAGTAAAAAAATTGAAAAAGCAGCTAACAGTTTATTATGAAGTCAGATTTTATGAATTAATAGAATAGAAGACTTTACTGTTACATATTTACAGCTTATCTGCATAATTTAGAATTATTTTAATAAAGTTTATAGAAAGGCTTTAGGTTATGCGGAGGCTTATATGAAAAGATGTAAGACGGCACAGCGCCAGAGATTAGTATTTGTATTTTCAGCAGTCTGCGTATTGACTATTTTGTTGATATGCAGACTTGCTTATTTAATGCTGTTTAAAGCAGATTATTATGGTAAAAGGGCAAAAGATGTCCAGCAGAGGGAAAGAACCATAAAGGCAGAACGCGGAATAATTTATGATAGAAATGGGGTAGAGCTTGCCGCCAATAAACCCGTATCTACAATTTCCGTAATACATAATCAGATAAAAGAGCCTGAAAAAGTTATAGAAGTATTGTCTGAAATGCTTGATATTGATAAAGAAAAAGTAAGAAAAAGAGTAGAGAAGGTTTCCTCAAGGGAAAAAATAAAATCAAATGTTGATAAAGAGACATCTGATAAGATAAGGGATATGGGACTTAAAGGTGTTATGGTAGATGAAGATTATAAGAGATATTATCCGTATGGAAATCTTGCTTCAAAAGTAATAGGTTTTACAGGTGCGGACAATCAGGGGATTATAGGAATGGAAGTCAGTTATGATTCGTATCTAAAGGGGGACGATGGGTCGATTCTTACACTTACCAATGCAAGAGGAATTGAGATAGAAGGGGCAGCAGAGGACAGGATTGAACCGGTGGCAGGCAACAGTCTTTATACAAGTATAGATATTAATATGCAGAAGTATGCAGAACAGGCTGCTGAGGATGTCATGGAGGCGAAAAAGTCTAAGAGTGTAAGAATAATTATGATGAATCCTCAGAATGGGGAGATTTATGCAATGGTAAATGTACCGGAATTTAATCTTAATGATCCCTATAAAATTAAGAATGCAGAGAATATGACTGATAAGCAGCAGAGTGATGCACTTAATGCTATGTGGAGAAACGAGTGCATAAGTGACACATATGAGCCTGGATCTACATTTAAGGTCTTTACTGCAACATCTGCATTGGAAGAAGGTGTAGTAAAGCCAACTGATACATTTAGCTGTCCCGGCTTTAAAATAGTAGAGGACAGGAGAATAAGGTGCCATAAGACGACAGGACATGGTGCAGAGACATTTGTTCAGGGAGTACAGAATTCATGTAATCCTGTTTTTATGGAGGTGGGAGCAAGGCTTGGAGTTGACGGTGTATACAAGTACCTTGATAAGCTTGGTATACTTAAGAAGACTGGAATTGACCTTCCGGGAGAAGCTGCGACCATAATGCATAAGAAAGAAAATGTGGGAGCAGTAGAGCTTGCTACCATGTCATTTGGTCAGTCTTTCCAGCTTACGCCAGTAAGACTTCTTTCAACAGTAAGTGCCGTTATTAATGGAGGAAGACTCATTACACCTCATTTTGGTGTCAGTCTTGAGAGTAGTGATAAAAAGAGTGTTAAGAAAATTAAATATAACGAAGAGAAAGGGGTGATTTCAAAAGAAACATCAGAAACTATGAAGGAGATACTTGAAACTGTAGTTACAGAGGGAGGAGGAAAAAAGGCAGCAGTATCAGGATACCGTGTCGGAGCAAAGACAGGTACATCAGAGAAGCTTCCACGAAGCAGCAATAAATATATAGCATCCTGTCTTGGCTTTGCTCCTGCCGACAATCCTGTTTTACTTACCATAGTTCTTATAGATGAGCCGGAAGGAATTTATTATGGCGGAAGTATAGCTGCACCTGTCGTGTCCAAACTTATGGATAATGCACTTCCATATTTAGGCGTCGAAAGAAGTAAAGATGTAGCAACTTTTGTACCACAATAGATTATATAATGGTAAGTTATCGGTTGATTTATTAAGAATGTTGGATTAAAATAAAAAAATGGAATTTATAATATAGCATGTTACTGTCCATACCTATGGTCCTAACAGTAACTATACCGTACAAAAGACATGAAAGTTACTGTCTGTATTAACTGACAGTAATAAAATAAAAGCATATGGAGGAAGTTATGGATTATATGAATACTATAATTCCCGTACTGCTGTCATTTGCAATGAGTGTCATATTGTGTCCAGTGAGTATTCCATTACTTAGAAAACTAAAATTTGGACAGTATGTACGGGATGATGGACCGAAGAGCCATTTAAAAAAAGCAGGAACACCTACGATGGGTGGTATTATTATAATAATATCAATATCGCTTACATCCCTTATATGTATGGATAAAAAAGGAGAGATAATCCCTGTTTTATTTGCGACGGCAGGATTTGGTCTTATAGGATTTCTTGATGATTATATAAAGATTGTCATGAAGCGTTCCATGGGACTTACTGCTTTACAAAAAATAATTCTTCAGGCAGTCATTGCCGGAATTTTTGCGTATTATTACATTGTAAAGCTTGATCTTGAGCCGGAATTTCTTATTCCATTTACAGGCGGTGTAACTAATGGAAGGTATATAACCATGCCTATCTGGCTGTTCGTTGTATTTGTCTTTTTTGTAATGCTTGGCACCGTTAACGGTACTAACTTTACGGATGGTCTTGATGGACTTGCATCAAGCATAACATTGCTTGTAGCGATTTTTTTTACTGTTGTTGCGGTGGGAACCGGAAGTGGAATTGCACCGGTGACGTCATCAACGGCAGGAGCTCTTATGGGATTTCTGGTATATAATGTATACCCTGCAAGTGTATTTATGGGAGATACCGGTTCTCTGGCACTTGGTGGATTTGTTTCATCAGTGGCACTTTTATTAAAATTGCCTTTATTTATACTCATAGTTGGAGTAATATATCTGATTGAAGTTATTTCTGTAATAATTCAGGTACTATACTTCAGGTTATCAGGTGGAAAAAGGTTTTTTAAGATGGCACCGATACATCATCATTTTGAAAAATGTGGATGGTCAGAGACAAGAGTTGTAACAGTTTTTTCAATTATTACAGCAATAATGTGCATAATAGCATTTGCAGGTTTATGATAAGTAATTAGTAACAGTTTGCAGTTATGGTGAAGAGTTATTACCTTTATACTGCAGGATGGAGGATAAAATGAATTTTAAAGATAAGACTTTTTTGGTTGTAGGTTCAGGTAAAAGCGGTGTCGCTGCTGTTAATCTGCTTTCATCAAAAGGTTCAAAGATAATATTACTTGAGGGTAATATCAATGTAAAAAAAGAAAATATAGTGTCAAAGTTTGATGAAGAAGTTAAATTTACTCTTATAATCGGTGATTTACCTGAAGAAGTAATGAATAAGATTGATATAGTTGTACTTAGTCCGGGGGTTCCTACAGATCTTCCTTTTGTTATAAAGATGCAGGAAAAAGGTGTTCCAATCTGGGGTGAAATAGAACTTGCATACAGATGTGCTGCAGGAAAATTATATGCAATCACAGGAACAAATGGTAAAACGACAACGACTGCTCTTACGGGTGAGATTATGAAAGAGTGCTATAAGGATGTATATGTTGTAGGTAATATAGGAATGCCGTACACAGAATATGCAGATAATATGACAGAGGATTCTGTAACAGTTGCAGAGGTCAGTAGTTTTCAGTTA
>JALERT010000142.1 GCA_022764445.1 Lachnospiraceae bacterium
CAGGGATAGAGAGAATACGTATCAGTTCTCTTGAACCACGTATAATAACGGAAAAGTTTACCGAAAGACTGTCAAAGATAAAGAAAATATGTCCTCATTTTCATTTATCACTGCAAAGCGGGTGCGACACAGTTCTTAAGCGCATGAACAGACATTATACGTCTGAGGAATATTTTGAAGGCGTAGAAATTCTTAGGAAATATTTTGAAAATCCTGCAATTACAACAGATATAATAGTCGGCTTTCCGCAGGAAACAGAAGAAGAATTTGTAACAACATGTGAATTTGCAGAGCGTGTAGGATTTGCACAGATTCATGTCTTTAAGTATTCAAGAAGACAGGGAACAATAGCTGATAAAATGGAAGGACAGATTACTGAGGCAGTCAAATCTGAGAGAAGCGAAAGGCTTATAAGCATAGAGAAAAAGCTTGAAAAGAAATATCAGAAAGAATCGCTAAAGGAAAAAGAAAGCGTATTATTTGAGGAAGTTTCAACTATAGATGGCAATGATTACATTACAGGATATAACGAAAGATACGTAAGGATAGCAGTACCTGTTGATAAAGTAAAAGATGCCGAAAGTATATGTAATTCCATAAGAAATGTAAGAATAAAAAGTCCGCTTACAACGGAGATAGTGCTTGGAGAAATCATGGAGTAAATAAAAAAGAGTTGTTTTTTTGCCGGTTATATATTACTATATAGTATAGTTAATCGTACGTGAAAGAATGGAGGTTAGTACCTTTATGCAGGAAATAAACAATACACAGTATTTTAAAGTACAGAAAGATCAGGAAATAGAAGTAAAGGATGTTATTGCACAGGTATATGAGGCGTTGACAGAGAAAGGATATAATCCTGTAAACCAGATAGTAGGTTATGTTATGTCAGGAGATCCAACATATATTACAAGCCATAAGGGTGCAAGGAGCCTTATAAGACGTGTAGAGCGTGATGAGATAATTGAGCTTTTGCTTGAGGACTATATTGATAATAACTTTAAATAAATGAGAGAAAAGGTGAATATATGAGAATAATGGGGCTTGATTATGGTGCTAAAACGGTAGGCGTTGCAATCAGCGATGAAATGTTACTTACAGCACAGCCTGTAGAGACGATAAAGCGTGAACGTGCCGGTAAATTAAGGCAGACTCTGGCCCGGATAGAGACTCTGATGAAAGAGTATGATGTGGAGAAAGTCGTTATAGGTCTTCCGAAGAAACTTAATAATGAAGAAGGAGACCGTTGCGACAAAACGAGAGAGTTCGGTGATATGGTTGAAAGACGAAGCGGCCTTGAGGTAGTATACCAGGATGAAAGACTTACAACGGTTGCTGCTGACGCTGTACTTGCAGAGGGCGGAGTTCGCAAAGAGAATCGTAAAGAGTATATTGATAAAGTGGCAGCATCAATTATATTACAGGGATATCTGGACAGTATAAGTAAAGACGATAAAGAATAAATGGTGCGTGTGAAAGGATTATTTGATGGAAAATAAAGATACCAATAAAGGGCAGATTGAATTTATTACAGATGATGGAGAGAAAGTACCTCTTTTTGTACTTGAACAGACTAAGGTAGTAGGAGTTAATTATCTTCTTGTTACTGACAGTGAGGAAGATGAGGCCGAAGCATTTATAATGAAAGAAATAGTCGAAGATGAAGGACAGAGTGTATACGAAATGGTAAGCGACGATCATGAATTATTAGCAGTGTCAAAAGTTTTTGAAGAGTTACTTGATGATGTAGATATAGAAATAGAAGAATAATATTGCCATAAAAAGTGCGGGACAGCCCGTTTTGTTGTGTTGCAAAAAAATGTTACTATACACTCCTACGGTGTTACAGTAACTAAAAAATTATAAAAAAGATACATACGTGAAATTTTAATAATATGAAAAAGAAATGACGAAAGGCAGGATAATTTAGTGAGTAGTGAAATGGAAAATTCAGAAAAACCTGTTGTGTTATTTGATAACACAATGAATAAAAATGGTGCAGGAAAAGGATCTGAAAAAGAAAAAAGTTCTGAAAATAAGAAAACACCAACTTTTAAAAGAATTATAAGAAAAAAGACATTATCAAAATCAGAAGAAAATAAAAGTGAAGCAGCAGATGATAAAACTGCAGATAGCAAACAGACAGAAAACAGACCGGCAGTAAGAAAGACTACGGCACCACGAACACGAAGAAAAGTTAAGAATCCTGAGATAGGAAAAGGCTTAAAAATTATACCACTTGGAGGTCTTGAGCAGATTGGTATGAATATTACGGCTTTTGAATATGAAGACAGCATAGTTGTCGTAGACTGTGGTTTATCATTTCCGGAAGATGATATGCTGGGTATAGATCTTGTAATTCCTGATATAACATATCTTAAGGAAAATATTGATAAAGTTAAAGGATTTGTTATTACGCATGGCCATGAGGACCATATCGGTGCACTTCCTTATGTACTCAAGGAGATAAATGTTCCTGTATATGCCACAAAGCTTACTATGGGACTTATCGAAAATAAATTAAAGGAACATGTACTTCCAAAACCTATAAAGAAAAAAGTTGTAAAGTACGGACAGTCAATCAATCTTGGATGTTTCAGGATAGAATTTATACGTACCAATCACAGTATATCTGATGCAGCAGCCCTTGCAATATTCACACCTGTAGGTCTTGTCGTTCACACCGGTGACTTTAAGATAGATTACACACCTGTCAATGGAGAAACCATTGACCTGCAGAGATTTGCAGAGCTTGGTAAGAAGGGCGTACTTGCACTTATGTGTGACAGTACCAATGTAATGAAGCCAGGTTATACAATGTCCGAAAAAAGTGTTGGAAAGACATTCGACAATATATTTGCAGAAAATGAAAAGCACAGAATAATCGTTGCAACATTTGCATCTAATGTTGACCGTGTACAGCAGATAATTAATTCCGCTGAGAAGTACGGACGTAAAGTTGTAGTAGAAGGAAGAAGTATGATAAACGTAATTTCAACTGCTACAGAGTTAGGTTATCTTAATGTTCCTGACAACATTATCATCGATATGGAACAGATGAAAAATTATGCACCGGAGAAGCTTGTACTCATTACTACAGGAAGCCAGGGTGAAGCTATGGCAGCTCTTTCAAGGATGGCAGCCAATATTCACCGTAAGGTGTCAATCGAACCGGGTGATACAGTAATATTCAGTTCAAGACCAATACCGGGCAATGAAAAGTCGGTTTCAAAAGTTATCAACGAGCTTTCTGAGAAGGGAGCAAAGGTAATCGTACAGGATACACATGTTTCAGGACATGCTTCACAGGAAGAGATAAAGCTTATTTACACACTTACAAAGCCAAAGTATGCCATACCTGTTCATGGCGAGTATCAGCATCTTAAGTGTCATGCAGAACTTGCTCAGAGTCTTGGTATACCTAAAGAGAATACAATCATTTTATCATCGGGAGATGTACTTGAGATTTCAGAAGAAAGAGCTTCTCTTGTAGGTAAGGTTCAGGCACAGGGAATAATGGTTGATGGTCTTGGCGTAGGTGATGTAGGTAATATCGTTCTGCGTGACAGACAGCACCTCTCAGAAAACGGACTTATCATAATTGTACTTACACTTGAAAAGTACACTAACCAGCTTCTTGCCGGACCTGATATAGTTTCAAGGGGATTTGTATATGTAAGAGAGTCAGAATATCTTATGGATGAGGCAAAAAATATCGTTTATGCTGCTCTTGAAAGATGTCTTGACAATAACGTATCAGACTGGACTAAGATTAAGACAGAAATTAAAGACAGTCTTGGTGATTATTTATGGAAGAAGATGAAGAGAAATCCAATGATTCTTCCTATCATCATGGAAGTAGAGTAATATTGTTATTATACAGATACAAATACGCCAATAACTAAATTATCTGACGTTAACTGGAAAATGTGTTTTAAATAAAGGGGTTTGTTATATGGTTCAACCGGAAAAAGTAATGCAGGAACTTATAGACAGCATAAGAACTACAAAAGAATATAATCAATATCAGAGTCTTTTAGAGAGTGTTAAGAAAAAGCCTGAGCTTTATGCAAGAATTGGTGAGTACCATAGAAAAAGCCTTGCACTCCAGATGAATAAAAGTCCGAACTTCATTCAGGAGAATAATGATCTGCAGAAGGAATATGCAGACTTACAGAATAATGGTCTGACCAATGAATTTCTTGCGGCGGAACATCAGTATTGTAATATGGTACAAAAACTTCAGGAAAAGTTTATCAATGCTGTCAATATTGAGACAGATTTTCTCGAGGAGTGATAATGGAAGAATTAAAACAGAGTGAAGAGGCTGAAAACCAGGGTGAAGATGCTGTTGCAGTAAGTGTAAGATATATAGCATATATTTGTTTAAATATCTTAATGATTGCTACAGTTGTTTTTGGATCATTCAAATTATATTCATTAAGCTATCATTCATGTTATGAGATATTTGGTTCTGTTTCACCTGAGAAGTCTCCCGGACAAAATAAAGATTTTGAGATAAATGTTTCAGATGATTTATTTGCTATCTCAAATCGTCTTGAGCAGAATGGACTGATTGCGAATAAATATACATTTATGGCACGTGTGAAACTTATGGATGCAGAAAAGATGGTTTTACATCCCGGAAAATATACGTTAAATACGAGTATGGATTATGAAAATATAATAAACCGGCTTACATCCGGCAGGTAAGGAATGGAAAAATGATTATTGACGAGAGATTATCGACGTATATTGATTCGATATCGTGGAATATACCAGAATATCTTAAAGAAGTAGAAAAGACTGCACTGGAAAAGGAAGTACCCATAATAAGAAGATCCATGCAGTCGCTTATTTCATTTTTACTGACTACAAGAAAACCGAAGGCTATACTGGAGATAGGTACAGCAGTCGGTTTTTCAAGTATGCTCATGAGTGAGTATGTATCAGAAAAAACAACGATAGATACGATAGAAAAAGTTCCAATGAGAATCAATGATGCTAAAAAAAATTTCAAGAAGTATGGCAAAGAGAAAAGGATTAATCTTATAGAGGGTGATGCACTTGTTGAACTTGACAGGCTTGTAAAAGATAATAAAAAGTATGATTTTATCTTTATGGATGCAGCTAAAGGTCAGTATATGAACTTTCTTGAGTATATTCTTAAGTTATTGACTGATGATGGTATGCTTGTAACGGACAATGTTTTACAGGACGGAGATATTATCCAGTCAAGATATGCAGTTACAAGAAGAGACAGGACAATTCATGGCAGGATGAGAGAGTACCTGTATTACCTTACACATTCAGATAATCTTAGTACAGTCGTACTTCCCGTAGGTGATGGTGTTACACTTTCTACATTTAGATGATTAAATTAAATTGGATAGGAGGATTATATGTTAGATAATGGAAAGCCGGAGCTTTTAGTGCCGGCAAGCAGTCTTGAGGTACTTAAGGTTGCCGTAATATATGGAGCTGATGCAGTTTACATTGGAGGAGAAATGTATGGTCTAAGGGCAAGAGCAAAGAATTTCTCGCTTGAAGATATGAAAGAGGGAATAGACTTTGCACATGCTCATGGCAAGAGAGTATTTGTAACTGCCAATATAACAGCACATAATGAGGACCTTAAGGGCGTAAGGGAATATTTTAAGGAATTAAAAGAGATAAAACCTGATGCGCTTATTATATCTGATCCCGGTGTATTTACTATAGCAAAAGAAGTATGTCCCGAGATAGAGATTCACATAAGTACACAGAGCAACAATGTAAACTACGCAACTTATCTTTTCTGGCAGAAGATGGGTGCAAAGCGCGTAGTATCTGCAAGAGAGCTTTCAATAAAGGAAATAAAAGAGATAAGAGCCAATATACCTGATGATCTTGAGATAGAGACATTTGTACATGGTGCAATGTGTATATCACATTCAGGAAGGTGTCTTTTAAGTAATTACTTTACAGGAAGAGATGCCAATCGTGGAGCATGTACTCATCCATGCAGATGGAAATATTATGTTATGGAAGAAAACAGACCGGGAGAGTTCTTGCCGGTAGAAGAAAATGAAAGAGGCACATATATATTTAACTCAAAAGACCTTTGTATGATAGAGCATATTCCTGATCTTATTGATGCAGGTATCGACAGTTTTAAGATTGAAGGACGAATGAAGACTGCTCTTTACGTGGCAGATGTGGCAAGAACATACCGTCAGGCGATAGACGATTACTTTGAATCACCAAAGCTTTATGAATCACGTAAAGAATACTACATGGAAGAGATATCAAAGTGTACTTATCGTCAGTTTACCACAGGATTTTTCTATGGTCCTACTACACATGAGTCACAGATATATGACAACAACACATATGTAAAAGGATATACTTATCTCGGTATTGTTCAGGATATTACAGAAGACGGATATGCAGTTCTTGAGCAGAAGAATAAGTTCTGTGTAGGTGATACTATCGAGATAATGAAGCCATCGGGAGAAAATGTTACAGTTACCGTCAAAGATATGAGAAATGACAAAAAAGAACATGTAGATAGCTGTCCTCATCCAAGCCAGATTTTTGAAGTGCTTCTTAGTGATGTACCGGATGAGATGGACCTGCTTCGTGTAAGGGCAGAGTAAAACGTTACTTATAAGTAATATTAGGGGGATACTATGGAGAAAAATGTAAGGCTCAGATTATTGTTGGTTATGGAGATGCTTATTGAATGTACAGATGAAAATCATGGATTATCAATGCAGGATATACTTAGAAAACTTGAAGAGAATGGAATCGCTGGTGAAAGAAAAAGTATCTACGAGGATATTCATGCCCTGCAGAGATATGGTTTAGATATCGAGTATAACAGAGAGGAAAAGACATATAAAGTAATTAACCGCATTGTTAATACCAAGGAAGTCAGGA
>JALERT010000199.1 GCA_022764445.1 Lachnospiraceae bacterium
CTTTGCATGATCTTCAATTAGATGCATGATTGAATGTGTACAGCGGTGAACTGCTCCGTTATCTGCTCCCTCTGACTCACAAAAGTCCTTACGTCCCGGACATTCTCTGTACTTTGCGACATGCATTGCATGTTCTATAAGCTCGTCAATACCTTCATCCTTCGCCGCCGATATAGGCACGACAGGTATTCCAAGAGCATTTTCAAGCTCATTGACACGAATTGTCCCACCATTTTCCTTAACTTCATCCATCATATTCAGTGCAAGAACCATAGGAATATCAAGCTCAATCAACTGCATCGTAAGATACAGATTTCTCTCTAAGTTGGTTGCATCAACTATATTGATTATTCCATGAGGTCTTTCTTTAAGCACAAACTCTCTCGTAACTATCTCTTCACTTGTATATGGAGAAAGTGAATAAATTCCCGGAAGATCCGTAACAAGAGTATTCGGATAATTTCTTATCTGTCCGTCTTTTCGGTCAACAGTTACTCCCGGAAAGTTGCCAACATGCTGATTTGAACCGGTAAGCTGATTAAATAATGTAGTCTTTCCACAATTCTGATTGCCTACAAGAGCAAAGGTGATAGTATCCCCCTCAGCAATTACAGTTCCTTTGCGTCTTGGATGATACACACCCATTTCGCCAAGTCCCGGATGCTTCTCCGGCTTATATAATACATTTTCTTTCTTTTTGGCAGCCGGCTCTTTAATATCTTTTATTTCTATCTCGCGGGCATCGTCTATTCTCAATGTCAATGAATAGTCGCGTACCAAAAGTTCCATAGGATCTCCCATAGGTGCCATTTTAACAAGTGTCACCTCTGTTCCCGGTATGAGTCCCATGTCAAGAAAGTGTCTTCTTAATGTCCCGTCCCCACCAACAGCTGTAATCGTAGCACACTTGCCTATCTCGAGTTCAGCAAGTGTCGTACTTTTTTTCTTATCGTTTTGCACTTTTTCCACACTCTTTTCTATTAGTATCTGCAAATCATAATACCATTTAAAAAAAAGTATATCAAGTAAGGAATTTTTATGTCTTTGTCCACAGCTTTTCCTATTATAACCTGATCATATCACCCCGCATAATACATAAAAATTAAGGTTATCCATAGTTTTAAACTATGGACAACCTGTTGTTATCTGTACACTATTTTGCAAGGCTCCGCCATCTAATGGCAACGACCACCACATTTACTGCAATCACCGCCACACTGCAGCGACTTTCCGTTTTTCTTATCACGCACCATACTTCTTACCGCCAGAGCTACCAGAATAATTAATACAATTACTACTAAAGCAGTTCCCATTTTAACCTCCTCTTCTGCCTAACAGGCAACAAAATCATATATAAAAATGCAATTACCAACATAAATGACACTAAAGTTCCTACACTAAATGCACCTATTGTAATAAATGAGCCAATCTGATAGATGCACATAGATACTGCATAAGCAAGAAGGCACTGATAGCATATTGCAAAAAAGAACCATTTAGCATTGTTCATTTCTCTCCTGATTGCCCCCATTGCTGCAAAGCATGGTGCACATAAAAGATTAAATACAAGGAACCCATACGCTGCAACCGGTGTCATAACACTTGAAAGGCTTCCCCATATTTCTATACCGTCCTCTGCCACTTCTCCAAAACCAAATAAAAGACCAAATGTTGCAACTACATTTTCCTTAGCAATAAGTCCCGTTATGGCTGATACAGCCATTTTCCAGCCTTCACCTGCCTGTGTCCAGCCAAGTGGTGCAAAGATCCATGCAATGGCGCCACCTATCTTTGCAAGAATACTTTCATTAAGCTGTTCTGCCTCAAGCATTCCAAAACCGCCATCTGTCCAGCCAAAGCTCATCAGGAACCAAAGAACAATCGTTGACAAAAGGATAATTGTTCCTGCCTTTTTGATAAATGAAAAGCCACGCTCCCACATACTTTTTATTACATTTCCTACTGTAGGTAAATGGTATGCCGGTAACTCCATAACGAACGGAGCCGGATCCCCGGAAAACATCTTCGTTTTCTTTAATATTATACCAGAGCATATAATAGCTGCAATTCCTACAAAATAAGCACTCCATGATACCCATCCTGCATTGTCAAAGAATGCTCCTGCAATAAGTGCAATGATAGGAAGCTTTGCTCCACATGGAACAAATGTAGTGGTCATAATAGTCATCTTCCTGTCACGGTCATTCTCTATGGTACGGGATGCCATGATACCTGGCACGCCACAACCACTTCCAATGAGCATTGGAATGAAAGATTTCCCTGAAAGTCCAAACTTACGAAAGATTCTATCCATAATGAATGCCACACGAGCCATATAACCACAGCTTTCTAAAAATGCCAGAAATAAAAATAAAACTAACATCTGTGGAACGAATCCCAGCACGGCACCTACACCTGATATAATACCATCTACAATCAGTCCTGTCAGCCATTCTGCACAACCGATTCCCTGAAAGAAACTCTGCGCTCCAGGCATAATCCATTCACCAAACAAAGTATCGTTAGTCCAATCTGTCAGAAAACCTCCAACAGTGGTAACAGACACGTAATAAACAAGGAACATGGCTGCTGCAAAAATTGGAAGTGCCAGCCATCTGTTTGTTACAATGTGGTCTATCTTATCAGATACTGTCATTTTTTCTTTATTTGACTTTGTTACACACTCACCGATAAGTGAAGAAATATATTCATATCTCTCATTAGTGATAATACTTTCTGTATCATCATCAAAAGCAGATTCCATCTGCTCAATCTCATAGGAAACACTAGGAACATTCTTTAACTTTTCTAAAATCTTATCGTCCTTTTCAAGAAGTTTAATAGCAAAGAAACGCTTCTGCTCTTCAGGTACTATGTCTCCCAGCTTATCTTCCACTGATAAAATTATTTCTTCTGCATTTTCAGAAAAGGTATGCATTATATCCGGGATTTCTTTTTTCTTCGCAAGTCCGACTGCTTTTTCTGCCACCTCTTGAATCCCTTTTCCTTTTAATGCTGAAATTTCCACCACTTCACAGCCAAGCTTCTTACTAAGCTTATCTACGTGAATCTTATCTCCTCTTTTTTCCAAAACATCCATCATATTGACAGCCATTACAATGGGTATTCCAAGCTCCATAAGCTGCGTAGTCAGATACAGATTTCTCTCAATGTTGGTACCATCTACAATATTAATAATAGCATCAGGTTTTTCTCCAATGAGATAATTTCTCGTAACTACCTCCTCCAATGTATATGGCGATAATGAATAAACTCCCGGCAGATCCATGATAGCCACATCTTTATTACCTTTCAGTTTTCCTTCCTTCTTTTCCACTGTTACACCCGGCCAGTTTCCTACAAACTGATTAGAACCTGTCAAAGCATTGAACAGTGTAGTCTTACCACTATTCGGATTTCCTGCAAGTGCAATTTTAATCGACATATTTTCCCTCCTTCTTTTTTATCTGGTATGAACCATGTTAGTCAGTTAGTTATGTCTAACTGTAAATCAAAAAAAATCATTCCACTATAATCATATCTGCATCTGCTTTTCTAATGGAAAGTTCATAACCACGCACGTTTACTTCGATGGGATCTCCAAGTGGTGCAACTTTTCTTACATAAATATCAGCGCCTTTAGTAATTCCCATATCCATAATTCTTCTTTTCACCGGACCTTCACCTGTTAATTTAGTTACTTTCACAGTCTGACCACATGGAATTTCTTTTAATCTTTTCATCTTCTTTTCCTTTCTGTAACACTAAACTCTATAATGCAAAGCATTTTATACGTAACGGTTCAGCCTATTACTTTCATACCATAATCTTATTTGCCATATCTTTACCGATTGCAACACGTGAATCTTTTATATTCACAATCAGATTACCTCCATTATCTGATACGACAGTTACGGCACCACCTGCCACAAAACCAAGATTCTCTAAGAACCTTTTTGTTTCTTCCTTTCCTCCGATTTTCTTTATTATGTTAGTCTGTCCGATAGACATCATTGTAAGTGGCATCATTTCATCCCCCTTTCAAATAAAAATTGAATTAATTTTTTATTCTTTATAAGTTAGTCTTTTCTAACCAAACATAAGTTTAATATAACTAACTCGCATTGTCAATATATTTATTTGTTTTTTCGGGATAATAATGATATGATATGGAAAAGACTAGGAGATAATAATATGAATTACATAAAACATCGTTCAGATGAATCTCTGGAAGACTATTTAGAGACGATTCTTTTATTACATAAAAAAAACGGACAGGTCCGTTCTATTGATATAGCAAATGAACTTAATTTCACTAAAGCAAGTGTCAGTGTTGCCATGAAAAATCTTCGTGACAAAGAATACATAACTATGGCGGATAACGGATACATAACATTAACAGAATCCGGCAGGATACGCGCCGAGAGTGTTTTGGAGCGCCATAATATCCTGTCGGAATGGTTAATCAGCATTGGTGTCACTAAAGAAACGGCATCAGAGGATGCATGCCGTATAGAACATGATTTAAGCGAAGAAAGCTTTGAAGCGATTAAAAAAGCATGTAAAAAATAAAACTGTTATCCCCAAACTTCCTCAGCGATTTCTTTTACCAGTTTAAGCTTAGCCCACTGCTCTTCTTCAGTAAGCTTATTGCCGATTTCACATGAGGCAAATCCACACTGTGGACTTAAATATAATCTGTCGAGAGGAACATACTTTGACGCTTCATATATCCTTGCTATAATTTTATCCTTATCCTCTAACTCAGGTGACTTTGTAGTTATAAGTCCAAGTACAACTTTCTTATCATCAGAAACCTTTGCGAGAGGAGCAAATCCGCCTGATCTTTCATCATCATATTCCAAAAACAGCGCATCAACATTTTCCTTTGCAAAAACATAATCGGCAACTGAATCATATGCTCCACTGGCAAAAAATGTCGAATGATAATTTCCTCGGCAGATATGTGAAGTTATTACCATATCGTCAGGTTTCCCTTCAAGAGCAAGATTATTAACTTCAAGAAGACTTGCCTTTACATCTTCTAAATCAATACCAAGTGATTTATATCTCTGCTTTGCTGCATTTCCAACTACTGCCCCCCATGTACAATCATCAAGCTGAAGGTTACGGCATCCTGCATCATAAAACTGTTTAATAACATCCTGATACGCCACACCAATATCATGTATAAGTTCCTCATTTGTTGAATAATACTTTCTTGTATTTTTTATATTGGTTGGAACGATCATCTGCTGAAATGTCTGTGCAGGAGCAGGAATTGTATATTTTGCTACAGTATTCTCATCCTCAAACTGCTTTAAGAATTTAAAATTCTCTACAAATGGATGAGCTTTTGCTTTAATCTTACCTACAAGGTATGTGTCATCAAGAACAGCCAGTTCATCATTGAACTGAACTCCATTTCCCGTATATTTATGCTCTACCCCTTCAAAGCCCCACATAAAATCAAGATGCCAGAACGTTCTCCTAAACTCTCCGTCTGTAATAATATGAAATCCTAATTCCTTTTGCTTAGCCACAACCTTTATAACTTCTTCGTCTACAACTTTATCAAACTCTTCTTTGCTTATCTTTCCATCCTGAAATGCAACTTTAGCATCTTTAAGTGTCTGCGGTCTTAAAAAACTGCCCACAAAATCATATTTAAAAGGTGTCTGTAACTTCTTCATTGTTTATCTCTCCATTTCTTATAGTATATCTGTTGTCTTTTCTTTTTTTCCACAACCTCTTCCATTATTATAAATTTAACTTTTCTCCTTGCAAAATACATAAAAATAAAGGTTGTCCATAGTTTTAAGCTATGAACAACCTGACTATTCCAAATATTTTTTTAATGCTTCAAGATAAGAAGAACCCAGTCTGCTTATCATTCCTTTTCTGTGAGTAATATAACCAATTCTCATATCACCTTCATCTGCTAATGGAACTGCAATGATATCCTTTCCATTTAATTTTTCATCAATCACACCACTGCATACGGTATATCCATTTAGTCCAATCAAAAGATTAAATAAAGTTGCTCTGTCCCTCACTCGTATGTTTTTCTTACGCTCTGACGCAGAAAATATTTCTTCCGAAAAGTAAAAGGAATTATGCTCTCCCTGTTCAAAAGACAGATATGGATACGACTCTAATTCCTTATTCGTAATCACATTTTTTTCTGCAAGAGGATGATTTCTGCTGATAAATACATGAGGTTTAGCGATACACAATTGATGAAATTCAAGGTTATGTGATTTGAGAATCTTGCTTATAACCATTTCATTAAAATCATTTAAGAATAATATGCCGATTTCACTCCTCATATGAGCAACATCCTCTATAATCTCATAAGTCTGTGTCTCTCTTATGCTAAAATCATATTCTTCCTGACCATATTCTTTAATTAAATCAACAAATGCATTGACAGCAAATGAATAGTGCTGCGTAGATACACAAAACTGCTTTTTACCACCATTATTCCCTTTATATCTATCTTCAAGAATTTCAGCCTGTTCTAACACCTGTCTTGCATATCCGAGAAAATCATCCCCCTCTTTTGAAAGACTGATTCCTTTATTGGTTCTGTTAAAAATAACAATATTCATTTCCTTTTCCAATTCATGAATTGCATTAGTTAGACTTGGCTGGGATATATACAGCTTATTTGCAGCCTCTGTGATTGTTCCTGTCTCTGCTACTGTAATAATGTATTTTAGTTGTTGGAGTGTCATGATTCACCTTCTTCTAGATTTAATAAATATATTTCCCCTAGTATTTCATAACTCATAATTTAATTAATAGAGCATACCTTAACAGCATTTTTTCGCAATCTAATGGAGTTTCGTTATAGTTTGTATTGATTCAAGAACATCTGTTTGATATAATATATTTGGTGCTACCCTATTCGGTAGGCGGTTAGCCTTCTCCGCAAGAGTTCTAGCTTGCGTTTACATAGAAATCCTTTTAGGAAATCTTTAGAGGAGGTTTGTGCTTATGCTTACAACGGATCTTTTTATAGCCATCATCAGCTTATGTATTACTTGCTTTGCTCTTGGTTATACCGTTGGTTCTAAGAGCAATAAATAGACACAAAAATAACCGCCCATTGTCCTGCCAGACTGAGCGATTATTTT
Source organism: Lachnospiraceae bacterium (assembly GCA_022764445.1). GTDB lineage: Bacteria > Bacillota > Clostridia > Lachnospirales > Lachnospiraceae > Butyribacter. Next base: position 7,140 of record JALERT010000199.1, read on the forward strand.
ACATAATCAATCATCAAGGCTAACCGTCTATCGGTAGCACTTTCTTTATCATCATATTATCATCTAACTGCTTATATGTCAAACATATATTCTACTTTCAATAATCCCTAAAATCCAACTAATTCTTTTATAATTTATATTGATTCGCGAACATCTGTTTGATATAATATATTTGGTGCTACCCTATTCGGTAGGCGGTTAGCCTTCTCCGCAAGAGTTCTAGCTTGCGTTTACATAGAAATCCTTTTGGAAATCTTTAGAGGAGGTTTGTACTTATGCTTACAGCGGATCTTTTTATAGCCATCATCAGCTTATGTATTACTTGCTTTGCTCTTGGTTATACCGTTGGTTCTGAGAGCAATAAATAGACACAAAAATAACCGCCCTGGTCTGGTAAACTTTGGCGGTTATTTTTTTAACCAAAAAACATCAGGCTAACCGTCTATCGGTAGCACTTTCTTTATCATCATATTATCATCTAACTGCTTATATGTCAAACATCAATTTGTACCCCCTTAATTCTCTAAAACTTCAAGAATTTCCTGTCTTGAGGGCATTACTTTTAATGCACCCTTTCTTGTCGTTATGATAGATGCTGCTGCATTGGCAAATTGAAGCATTTCAAATATAATTTCCTCAGACAACGACTTAAGCCCCTTCTCTAAAACTGTATTCAATACACAAGCCATGAATGTATCACCGGCTCCTGTTGTTTCTATAGTATCTTTACGTAAAAATGGTTCACAAAAAACACATTTTCCATTGTAATAAGCTTTACTTCCATGCTTTCCCATTGTTGCACAAATTAAAATAGGATTATAACAGTCAGTAATTTTTCTAATACCCATATCAATATCTTTTTCTCCTGTCAAAAATTCTATTTCGTCATCAGAAATTTTAAGTATATCACACTGACTGATACCATACCACATCTGGCGTTTTGCATCCTCAAGACTTTTCCATAATGGTATGCGGAGATTAGGATCAAAGGATATGACTGCACCTTCACTTTTCGCTTTATGAACAGCTTTTTTTGTTACTTCTGCAATATCTTCATCTGTCATTGATAATGTACCAAAGTGAAAGATTTTTGTATCAGCAAATATTTTTTCATCTATTTCATTCCATCGAAGCATCATATCCGCTCCAGGATTTCGATAAAAAGAAAAACTCCTGTCACCATCTTTATCTGTATGAACAAATGCAAGCGTTGTATGCACTTCTTTATCTGCAAGCAGATTATCCGTATTGATTCCCTGATTCTTTACTGACTCTGTCAGCATCTGACCAAATGAGTCTGCCCCAACCTTTCCAATAAATGCAGTCTTCTTTCCCAGATTTTGCAGCATGGACAGTACATTACACGGAGCCCCGCCCGGATTTGCTTCAAGTAACGGATTTCCCTGATCACTCATTCCATTTTCCGTAAAGTCTATCAGTAATTCACCAAGTGCTGTTACATCATACTTCCTCATAAACTTCCTCCTAATCGATTATAACAATCTCATTTTATCAGTAAAAACCTTTTACCGGTACATAAAATCACAAAACTACAGTTATTAGATCTCCAATAATAACAAAGTGGAGCGTGTCTTTAATTAACTAAGACTTACTCCACTTTGAATTATTGGTGCATAGCCTGACAGCAAGTGTCAAGCTTGCGGCTGAACTGTTACATATTTTTGTAACAGTTCAGCCTTCCTTTCACTACATTCATAAAACCTCACAGCAGTTGTTATATTTCAAAAATACTTTAGTTATGAACTGCTGTCAGTCGCTGCGCTGCAGCTTTTGTTTTATTCATTACGTGAATGAAAGGCTATTCTACCATATAAATAATAGATAGTATACCGAGCAAGCTCGAATACTATCTATTATTTATATGGCTGAACTGTTACATATTTTTTTATATTACAAAAAACATTAGTACTGCTGTAATAACAAAAACACAAAAATACGCAATAATTACTTTATAGCCAGCATCTTTCCTAATCTTAAAAATGTACACTCCCGAGATACACAGAAGTACCACCAAAGCAACTATTACTATCTTTAAAATTGCAATATTTTTATAAGAAAAGTCAAGATAATTTTCTGTAGTAATAGGATACTTAAATCCATCTATCTGTGATACACGCGAATTTATCTCATTTCTCACCTTAAAATCCGGCATTTCTTTTACAAGAGCTTTAATACTCACTCCATCAGAATTTACCGACATCATATCAGAATTAAAATTTTTCTTGTACCAGCTTTTAGGTGCTTTAATGATGTAAGCATCATTTGAATTTGGAGAAACTCCTATGTAATAATGGTCTTTACCAATGGGAATCAAGCCATTTATAGAATGTTCCACCTCTAAAATTTCTGAAGCTCTGTCTACGCTGACAGTCTTTAAATCTTTTTTATTGGTCAGATCTAAAACAGCAGTTACCATAAGATATCCAATCGCCGCCGCAAAAATAATAATTAAAAATGCATTTGATAATTTCTCTTTCATCCTTTTTCTCCCCCTATAAACCCTAAATAATCTTTCTACAAATATTTTTCAGGAACATTATATCCTAAATCCTGAAGGATGTATACATAACTCCTGTCATTTAATCTTTTTTCTGATTCTTGTCGTAGTCTGTCATATTTCTTTGCTTTAAAACCTGTTTTAATCAGTATTACTTCAATAATACCTCCTGCCGTCAGGATAACTCCACAAATCACAAAAAATGAAGGTAAAAGCCACTGCATCCTTTCAGGCGTTCCAAGCTGAAAATGCTGAAATACATATATCCCCCTGTATAAAATTAATGCACCTATTACTGCCATTACTATGTATGGCATAATATGAAATGTATCCGATGGAATTCCTTCTATCGCAATTTCATGACATCGTGGATCTGCATATATTGTACCACACCTTTTACATTTTTTAACAGGACTTTTATATCTTCTAAAACCATTAGGGTCATATGTTAGAAGTTTTTCCCACATCTCCTACATTTTATTTCTATCAATATGGTTCATCTCCCTATAAACTTTGCTGCATTTCAACTACAAAATTATTTATCAAAATAATGCCCTCTGCAATGCGCAATATATATTCTTCCACTTTCAATATGATATACAAGTCGGTCTTTTTCGTTGATACGACGACTAAACTCTCCTTGTAAATCTCCCTTAAGTGCTTCCGGTTCTCCGATACCATACATACAACCGTTACGTTCAATATCTTTAATCAACAGATTAATACGTTTTAATGTTTTCTTATCTTGTGTTTGCCAATATAGATAATCTTCCCACGCTTCATCCTGCCATACCTTTCTCATTCATCCACCTCTATGAGTTCATGTTCTTTCAAGGTACTTCTTCCAGCTTCCACATCAGCAATCGCTTTTTTCAATCTGGAAATATTATTTTCACTATAAAAAGGATCTGCTACAATATCAAAAGGTATTCTTTGGTCCTGTGTGACTTTTTTTGCAAATATTGTAAATGCAGAAGTCATTGTAAGCCCCTTTTTTTTACATGTCTGTTCCATTTCATTTTTTAATTCTTCATCCATTCGGAAATT
>JALERT010000082.1 GCA_022764445.1 Lachnospiraceae bacterium
ATCTCGAACAGGGTAGTGATGTCAAAGCTGATTATGGAAAAGCAAGTAACAGACCAAGGTTTGATCAGCCTGAGATCGCTGTTGAAAAGCAGGAATTAAAAAAAATACTTGCTGAAGCAATCAGTTCATTAAATGAAAATGAGCAAAAAGTTATTGCATGTTATTATTTTGAGGAAATGACTTTAAAAGAAATAAGCAAAATACTTGATGTGTCTGAATCCCGGGTTTCACAGCTTCATACAAAGGCGTTAAAGAAGATGAAAAAGAAACTCGGTGAAGAAAATATGGGTATTTTTGGAATATGGAATGTATAAGCACAGACGCAAAGTTTGTGCTTTTCTTCCTTAAAATATAAATTTTATGGAGGTGGAAAAGGTGAAGAGAAATGCTTTTTTTCAATTGATTTATAAAGAAGATGGAGCATATTTAAAATCATATCCTTCAATAGAAGGAGGGATGAAGCTTTCTATTGAAGATATAATTAGATATTTAGATATAAAGAATATTTCTTCATATAATATGGAAGATGTAAAGAAGTTTGTACATATGTCATCAGAAGAAAAAAATGTAGAAGTAAAAATTTTTTCTGGAAAGGAAATTGCGGAAAACGAAACGGTATTTATCACCATAGATCCAAGAAATTTATTAGCAAAAATAAGATTATATCCTCCATCAAATAATGGAAAAAGAGTATCTGTAAATGATGTTAAGCAGTTATTAGAGCAAAAAGGAGTAAAATACGGTATTATTGATAAAAATATAGAGACGGCACTTAAAGCCAGACTTTATTGTATGGATATACTTGTAGCAAAAGCAAAAATGCCTGTGCAGGGTAAAAATGCTGAAATAGTATATAATTTTAATGTTAAAAAAACAAGTACACCTGCGTTAGAAGAGGATGGAAGTGTAGACTTTCATAAGCTTGATATGATTGAAAATGTAAAGGAAGGTCAGCTTCTTGCAACTCTTATACCAGAGGTGAATGGGGAGCCGGGAACAGATGTAACAGGTGCAGTCATTAATCCAGGAAAGATAAAAACTAAGAAATTAAAATTTGGAAAAAATATAACATTATCAGATGATTCATTAAAGATTTACTCAAACGTATCAGGTAATGTTACTTTAATAGATGATACAGTATTTGTATCTGATGTATACGAAGTACCTGCTGATGTAGGTCCGTCAACTGGTGATATAGATTATGATGGAAGTGTTGAAGTAAAAGGAAATGTTCTTACCGGATATACTGTAAAAGCAGAAGGGGATATTACAGTTAATGGTGCTGTCGAGGGAGCAACTCTTATTGCCGGTGGTAAAATCGTGCTTAAGAGAGGAATTCAGGGAATGGGACGAGGAGATATGCATGCTAAAGGTGACATTATCTCTAATTTTATTGAAAGCTCAAACGCTAAAGCAGGTGGAAAGATCATATCTGATGCCATACTTCATAGCAACGTTATTGCAGAAGGTGAAATCAGTGTTATGGGAAAACGAGGTCTGATTGCAGGCGGAAGTGTTCGTTCAGCAGCGGGAGTAAAGGCGAAGACTATAGGTTCAACTATGGGAACACAGACAGAGATAGAGGTTGGAATAGATCCTACGATTATTGATAAGTACCATGCTATAGAAAAGAATATGGAAAGACTTTCGGATGAGAAAGCTAAAATTATACAAAATATTGCTATACTTCAGAAGCGTTTAAAAGCAAAGGGCAGTTTAGAAGAAGAAAAAATGATGATTTTAAAACAAAACAGTTTACGTATTAAAGAAATTGATGAGCAGATGGAAAAGGAAACTGAAGAATATGAAATTTTAGGAGAAGAACTTGATAATTTAACAGGAACAGGAAAAATTGAAGTCCTGGATAAAGCATATCCCGGTGTTAAGATGATAATTTCAAATGTTATGACATATCTGCATAAGGAGGCACAGCATAGTGCATTTGTAAGAGAAGGAGCAGATATAAGAATCAGAGGTTTATAAAGGGAGTGATAATATGTCATTGAGTATTGATTATTTTACAATGCCACCAAAGTCTCAGGAAGTTTCGCAGATTCAGTCTGCTGAACAGACTAAACTTCATCAGGAGAATCAGGAGTTTGCTGCACAGTTTCAGCACCAGGTTGAACAAAATTCACAAACAACAATAAGGCGCAGGGAAGTAGAGAATGATGAATTAAAAAATGATGAAAAGAAACAAAAAAATCAAAGCAAAGGTAAGAAAAATAGTAAGAAAAATAACAAAAAAGAAGATAAAGAATCGGTTAATTTAGAAGGAAACAGTTTTGATATAAAAATTTAGATGAAAGGTATAGATAAAGATGACTATTTTAGAAATTGTATTGATTATTATCGGTCTGACAGCAGTAGTACTTAGTTTTAAAATTGGAGATAAAAAGGATAATAATGAAGAAAAAAAATCAGAAGAAAAGCTAGAGAACAACAGAGAGGAGATAATAAAAAGTTCAAAAGAATTAGAGTCAAAACTTGATAGTATTATGGAACAGGCTGAAGATAAACTTGGTAAATTATTAAATGAAAAGATTATGGGATTTAGTGAATATTCAGACCAGATTTTTGACAAAATGGAAAAAAATCATGGTGAAGAAGTTTTTTTGTATAACATGCTTGGAGAGAAAGAAAATGAAATTAAAGAATTAATGCATGATGCAGATGCTTCAAAAGCTTCACTTAGAGACCAGGTGATAAATGATTATAGGGATATAGAGGATAAATCATCTGTTTATGACGAAGAAATAAAAAGGATTGAACTTGAAGAAAGTAAAAACCAGGCATTAGAGGAAAGACAGCAGGAAGTAGCTGATGCAATAAAGAAACTTCCATCAAATGATGATAATAAAAATTCAAAAGTTCATGTGGTAAAAGAACTTCAGAATGATTTATCTGAAAAAAATTATAATCAGGAGATAATTGACTTACATAAAAAAGGACGTTCAGTTTTGGAGATATCTAAGATTTTGTCAATTGGACAAGGTGAAGTCAAATTTGTAATTGATTTGTATGATGCCAGATAGTGTGTATGTTACTATTCACCTTATTGGGATTACAGTGACATGTGTATGTAAATGTATTATTTGATTAATTTGAAAGGTGATATTGATGGATAAAAAGTCATTTATTAGGGGATTTGGTATAGGAGTTATTTTTACAGTGTTTATACTGGGTGTATCGTGTCTTATACGGACATCTGATTCAGAAACAATTTCCAGGGCAAAGAAGCTTGGTATGGTTTTTAAATCGGATGAAAGTAAGATTGATTTATCGTCTGCTTCTACAGGTAGTTCGATAGATACTACAAATAATGAAAATAACAATAAATCAGATTATAATCATGACAATAAAACTGATAATAAATCAGATGGCAGTCAGGACAATACTTCAAAGGATGATAAAAGCAGTAATTCCACAGATAAGAGTGGGAATATGAATAAAGAAGAATACGATGAGGAAAAGAAGAAGCTTGAAAAAAAATCAGAAGATATAAAGAAAAATCTTGTTATCAATGATGGTGACTGGTCAGGAAAAGTAAGTCGTGAATTACAGGAACTTGGTGTAGTGGATAGTGCATCTTCATTTGACAGGTATCTGATGGATAATGGATACAGTAACAGAATTAATTCCGGTACATATGAATTATCTCCTGATGATACATTTGAAGAGATTGCTAAAAAAATAACTTCAGGGTTTAAGAATAGAAATGAAAGGTGATAGAAGTATGAAATTCAGACCATGTATTGATATACATAATGGAAGTGTAAAACAGATAGTGGGTGGAAGTCTGAAAGATGATAATAATCAGGCTGACAATAATTTTGTATCTGAATATGATGCATCATATTATGCCAAAATGTATAAGCATGACGGGTATAGTGGAGGTCATATAATTATTCTTAATCCTGAAGGCAGTGAATATTACGAGAAGGATTTAGAACAGGCAAAACTTGCACTTTCTGCCTATCCGAATGCCATGCAGATTGGTGGAGGAATTAATATAAATAATGCAGAAAAATTTTTAGATATGGGTGCGACACATGTAATAGTAACATCGTACGTGTTTTGTAATGGTATGATTGATTATGAAAGGCTGAAATCATTGTCAGCACTTATAGGAAAAGAACATCTGGTGCTTGATCTAAGCTGCCGTTTTGCAGGAGACAATTATTATGTGGTAACGGACAGGTGGCAAAATTTAACAGATGAAGTATTTTCTAATGAGCTGCTTGAACATTTGTATGAATATTGTGACGAATTTCTTGTACATGCGGTAGATGTAGAAGGAAAGGCGTCAGGTGTGGAGGAAGATGTAATAAAGATATTAGGGAATGTAAAAGACATACCCGTAACTTATGCAGGTGGTATACATGATGCAAAAGATATAGGTATTATAAAGACTCTTGGAAATAATATGGTGGATTTTACAATAGGAAGTGCGCTTGATATATTTGGTGGGAAAATTAAATATGGTGATTTATCAAAGATAATTAATATGTAGTTAATCCTTGTTTTAATTCTATACGAAAAAGGTTAGGTAATTATGGTATATTTCATGATTACCTAACCTTTTTTACTACTTTTTAAATATAAAAACTGCTGGCAGGTTTTATGAATGAAGGAAATGTTAGGTGTGAACTGTAACATTCAGATAAAGGAAGATTCTTACAATAAGTAATAAGGGGTTGAAAAATTTGAAAAAAGTGTTATAATTGTTACATAATTGTTAAATATATGTAGTAATTATTAGGAGGATTTTATGAAATTTAGAAATATTGCAGTATTGGTACTTATGTTTACTTTGGCAGGGATTTTTGGAGTTAATACTATATCAGTATCTGCAAGTGAGGAAAACGTAATAGAAGAGGAGCAGAAAGATGATGCTGTGGAAGAAAAAGCAGCAGATGAGGAAACTGTTAAAGATTCCGAAGATAAACCAAAACCTAAATCTACACCTGCACCTAAGAGTAGCAAAACAGAAAAGACTTATACAAAGAGTGAGCTTAGACTTATGGCAAGTATAATTAACTGCGAAGCTGGTGGAGAATCTTATCAGGGAAAACTTGCAGTAGGGATTGTTGTTATGAATCGTGTTAGTTCAAAGTCATTCCCAAATTCAATCAAAAAAGTTATTTACCAGAAAGGTCAGTTTTCTCCAGTAAGAAATGGTTCTCTGAAAAAAAGACTTTCACAATATGATAAAGGTAAAACTAAGTCAAAACAGTGGAAGGATTGTATAAGCGCAGCAAAGAAAGTATTAAAGGGACAGCGTACAATAATTTACAAAGGTAAGAAAAAAAACATGAAGGGATATTATTTCTTTAGTGTTAAATTAAAAGGTGCAAGATTCCGTCTTGGCGGTCACAGATTCAAATAATAATATGTCACAGATTAATGGTGTTGCCATTATTTCTGTGGCTTTTTTGTTGTAAAATACCCCTTTTATATTTATGAAATATATGATAGAATGATAAACGGTATTTTTAATGTCTGGGAATGGCATTAATTTAAAATCAAAGGAGGAGACACAGTGAGTAGTCCGGTTGATAATAAAGAGAATAAGGGTGAAGAAGTAATTTCCCGAAATTTTATTGAAAATATAATTGATAAGGATATTGAAGAAGGTCATTGTAAAAAGGTAGTTACAAGATTCCCTCCAGAACCAAATGGATATCTTCATATAGGACATGCAAAGTCAATTCTTTTAAATTATGGACTTGCAAAAGAATATGATGGTGATTTTCATCTTAGATTTGATGACACAAATCCAATGAAAGAAAAATCAGAATATGTTGAGTCAATAATGGAAGATGTTAAGTGGATCTGTGGTGATCTTGACGTTGAGCAGGTATTTTATGCTTCAGATTACTTTGATCAGATGTATGAATGTGCTATTAAGCTGATAAAAAAAGGAAAGGCATATGTATGTGATCTTTCTGCTGACGAAATAAGAGAGTATCGTGGTACTTTGAAGGAACCAGGAAAGAATAGTCCTTACAGAGAAAGAACAATAGAGGAAAATCTTGATTTATTTGAGAGAATGCGTGATGGTGAGTTTGAAGATGGAAGTAAAGTTCTTCGTGCAAAGATAGATATGTCTTCACCTAATATAAATATGAGAGATCCTGTTATTTACAGGGTAGCACGTATGGAGCATCATAATACAGGTGATAAATGGTGTATTTATCCTATGTATGATTTTGCCCATCCTATTGAAGATGCAATAGAGGGTGTTACTCACTCAATATGTACTCTTGAATTTGAAGATCACAGACCATTGTATGACTGGGTTGTGAGAGAACTTGAGTTTGAAAATCCTCCAAAACAGATTGAGTTTGCTAAGTTATATCTTACAAATGTTGTAACCGGTAAGAGATATATTAAGAAGCTTGTAGAAGATGGAATAGTAGATGGCTGGGATGATCCACGTCTTGTGACAATATCTGCACTTAGAAGAAGAGGATTTACACCTGAGTCAATTCGTAAATTCATGGAATTATCAGGTATATCAAAAGCACAGAGTTCATCAGATTATGCGATGCTTGAATATTGTATAAGAGAGGATCTTAAAATGAAACGTCCTCGTATGATGGCTGTATTAGATCCTATAAAGCTCGTTATAACTAATTATCCTGAAAATGAAATAGAGTATCTAGATGTAGCAAATAATTTGGAAAATCCTGACATGGGCAATAGAAAAGTTCCGTTTGGTAAAGTATTGTATATTGACAGAGAAGATTTTATGATAGATCCTCCACGTAAGTATTTCAGACTTTTCCCTGGAAATGAGGTAAGACTCATGAATGCATATTTTGTAAAGTGTACAGATTATCTGACAGATGAAGAAGGAAATGTAACTGAGATACATTGTACTTATGATCCTGAAACAAAGAGTGGTACAGGATTTACAGGAAGAAAAGTAAAGGGAACAATACACTGGGTATGTGCAGAAACTGCGGAAAAAGCAGAGGTAAGACTGTACGAGAATATTGTAGATGAAGAAAAAGGAGTATATAATGAAGATGGCACAATTAATGTAAATCCTGATTCACTTAAGGTATTGAAAAACTGTTATATTGAGCCTTCACTTGCTGAAGCGCAGCCTATGGATAGTTTCCAGTTTGTAAGACATGGATATTTTTGTGTTGATTCTAAGGATTCAACGAAAGAACATATCGTATTTAACCGTATTGTATCTTTAAAGAGTTCTTATCGTCCAAAATAAGGGGGTAGTATAAATGAGTTTATTTTCAGGTTTGGAGAAATTTGGATTAGGTAAATTAGAGAAAATGGAAGTCTTCGAGGAAGATGCAAAGAAGAAGGCTGCCAGTACAGATAAAAAAGTTGAAAAACCCAAAATTACAGAAGAAGATTTATTATTTGACAAAACATTTACATGTCCGGTATGTGACGAAGAATTCCATTCAAAAATGATTCGTACGGGTAAGGTAAAACTTCTTTCTGCTGATACGGATTTAAGACCAAAATATCAACTTGTTGATTCGTTAAAATATGATGCCCTTGTTTGTCCAAAATGTGGTTATGCGGCACTTAGCAGGTTTTTTAAATTTATGATGCCGGCACAGGCAAAGCTTATAAGGGAGAATATATCTAAGAATTTTAGTGGTCTTGCACCTACAGGCAACATTTATACTTATGATGATGCTATAGCTCGTCATCAGTTAGCACTTGCAAATGCTGTAGTTAAAAAGGCTAAGACAAGTGAGAAAGCATATACATGTCTGAAGATGGCGTGGTTATACAGAGGTAAGGCAGAGAGTCTTCCAAGTGATACACCTGATTACGATAAAGTAATAAAAGAACTTCAAAGCAGTGAAATAGAACTTCTTGAGAATGCATATGAAGGATTCTTGGCAGCGTTTTCAAAGGAAGCTTTTCCTATGTGCGGAATGGATGAACTTACTGTTACATATCTTGTAGCTGATCTCGCAAGACGTATAGGAAGATATGATGAGTCAAGCAGATGGATATCAAAGGTATTATCATCAAGACAGGCTAATGAGAGAATTAAGAATAGGGCAAGGGATATAAAAGAATTGCTTAATCAGGATAGAGAGAAAGCAGAAGCCAATAAAGCAAAATAACAATAAAAAATGGCATTACAGGTGGTTTAAAATCAACTGTAATGCCATTTTTTATATTAGCTGCCAAATTTTTAATCATTATTGTTTATTCTACAAATGTGCTGTTGGTTTTAATTATACTTCTTTGAACAGCATCTTTTGAATTTTTCCATGGGGCATCTTCGTTTCTATAATCAAATTTATCAATAAACCATTCAAGATCGTCAGTTACTCTTTTTATATTTTCAAAGTAAATTTCATTAAGTGTTTTAATAAAATCATTTAGTTTTGCACCTGAAAGAGATTTCTGGGCTTCATCATAAAGCATGCCATAATGTTTTGTACAAAATCCTTTAGAATTTTTAAATTTGTCACGAAAAGCATCATCTGTCTGATAGCAGTGAAGAACAGTCACTATATATCTTTCAAACATATTATTAATTCTGTTACATATATAGCATGAATTATCAAGATTATTAATATAATTAGTTACCGGTGACTGTTCATTTTTCTTGAATATGGATTTTTTTGATATATTGTCGGATTTAGAAAGCTTTTCAAGTGACTTTATGGTATGTTTCATATGTGTATGAAGCATTAAAGCTACTCCCAGACGATTCTGGCAGTCATAAAGACGCTTTATATGGTTAGCACAAAAACCTGTTTTATCTGTTTCCATACGTATATCATCTTCCATATAGCTTGGACCTAGAGTAAATTCTATAGCTTCATCTTCAATTTCTTTATACATCTGACAAAGGGGACATTCACAATCTTTATCAAATGCATCATTTACCGGTATTGTATATAGCTGTTCTTTCAATATAGATTACCTCCTTTTTATATGATGTTTTCTTGGAATCTCTCTTGCACCTGCTTTTGCGGCTGCAAGAGAGACTCTGAGAGAACATTATGTTCTTTATCTTTTGGAATGAATAGCTTAATTATATCGTATTATGATATGTAAAGCAATGATTACAGTTCACACTATATCAGCAAAAGATAATGGCTGTTATTAATGTAAATTGCAGTTGCATAATATTTGTGAAAAAGAAAATGAAGTTGAGAAAGAATAATTTTTATAAAATAAAAAAGAGAAAAAATGAGATTTAATGAGAAATAATAAGATAAGGGAAGATATATGATGATATACATTGAATTTACAGTAAGATGGATATTGCAGAAATCGTATAAATGAAATATATTATGACTATGGTTAGCACTCAGAAAGAGCGAGTGCTAATAAACGAAGTTTGAAAAGGAGGAAATTATCATGAAGTTATCACCATTAGGAGACAGAGTTGTATTAAAACAGTTTGAAGCAGAAGAAACTACAAAGTCAGGTATCGTATTACCGGGAAATGCACAGGAAAAACCACAGCAGGCAGAAGTTATAGCAGTTGGTCCTGGAGGAATTGTTGACGGTAAGGAAGTTGAAATGCAGGTTGCTGTTGGAGATAAAGTTATTTATTCAAAATATGCAGGAACAGAAGTTAAGTTAGGAGACGAAGAGTATATAGTTGTTCGTCAGAATGATATAGTAGCAAAGGTTGAGGATTAATATATAAATTAATTTGAATGGAGGAAGTTAATAATGGCTAAGGAAATTAAATTTGGAGCAGATGCCAGAACAGCACTTGAGAATGGTGTCAATAAACTTGCAGATACAGTAAAAGTAACACTTGGACCAAAAGGAAGAAACGTTGTCCTTGATAAATCATTTGGTGCACCTCTTATTACAAACGATGGTGTTACTATAGCAAAGGATATTGAACTTGAAGATGGTTTTGAGAATATGGGTGCACAGCTTGTTAAAGAAGTTGCTACAAAGACAAATGATGTAGCAGGTGATGGTACAACAACAGCTACAGTACTTGCTCAGGCTATGGTAAATGAAGGAATGAAAAACCTTGCTGCAGGTGCTAATCCAATAATTCTTCGTAAAGGAATGAAGAAGGCTTGTGATTGTGCAGTTGATGCAATTGCAAATATGAGCTCTAAAGTAACAGGTAAAGAGCAGATCGCAAAGGTTGCAGCTATTTCAGCAGGTGATGAAGCAGTCGGTGAAATGGTAGCAGATGCTATGGAAAAAGTCTCAAATGATGGTGTAATCACTATCGAAGAGTCTAAGACAATGAAGACAGAGCTTGATCTTGTTGAAGGTATGCAGTTTGACAGAGGATATGTTTCATCATATATGGCAACTGATATGGATAAGATGGAAGCAAATCTTGATAATCCATATATCCTTATTACAGATAAGAAAATCTCAAATATTCAGGAAATTCTTCCATTATTAGAGCAGATTGTACAGAGTGGCGCTAAACTTCTTATTATCGCTGAGGATGTTGAGGGTGAGGCTCTTACAACATTAGTAATAAATAAATTAAGGGGTACATTTAACGTAGTTGCTGTAAAGGCACCTGGCTATGGTGACAGAAGAAAGGCAATGCTTGAAGATATCGCAATTCTTACAGGTGGTACAGTGATTTCTGAGGAAGTGGGTCTTGATCTTAAAGATACAACAATCGAACAGCTTGGTCGTGCTAAATCAGTTAAAGTTCAGAAAGAAAATACAGTTATTGTTGATGGTGCTGGTGATAAAGATGCCATCGAAGCCCGTATTTCACAGATCAGAGCACAGATGGATGAAACAACATCTGAATTTGATAAAGAAAAACTTCAGGAAAGACTTGCAAAACTTGCAGGTGGTGTTGCTGTAGTAAGAGTTGGTGCTGCTACAGAAACAGAAATGCAGGAAGCAAAATTACGTATGGAAGATGCATTAGCTGCTACTAAGGCTGCTGTAGAAGAAGGTATTATATCAGGTGGCGGATCAGCTTACATTCATGTTTCAAAGGAAGTTGCAAAGCTTGCTGCTACTCTTGAAGGTGATGAGAAGACAGGTGCTAATATAATTCTTAAAGCACTTGAAGCACCACTTATGACAATAGCACATAATGCTGGTCTTGAAGGCGCTGTTATTGTTAATAAAGTACGTGAATCAGAAGTTGGTACAGGATTTAATATTCTTGCTGAGGAATACACAGATATGGTTAAGGCCGGTATTGTTGATCCTGCCAAGGTTACAAGAAGTGCACTCCAGAATGCTACAAGTGTTGCTTCAACACTTCTTACAACTGAGTCAGTTGTATCTACAATTAAAGAAGAAGTACCAGCAGCACCTGCAGGTGGCGGAGCTCCTATGGGAATGATGTAATAAATACTTAGTTAAAAATAAGAATGGTTTAACAATATTTTGGAAGGGTATCGTTAAGACGATATCCTTCCGTTGTTTTCTGATATAGTGTGACTGTGACATTTTAGATGTAACAGTTCAGCCTTCCATTCACTACATTCATAAAACCTGCCAGCAGTTGTTATATTAAAAAAATACTTTAGTTATGAACTGCTGTCAGTCGCTGCATTGCAGCTTATGTTTTATTCATTACGTGAATGAAAGGCTATTCTACCATATAAATAATAGATAGTATACCGAGCAAGCTCGAATACTATCTATTATTTATATGGCTGAACTGTTACAGTTCAGATTAATATTGCAAATAAAAACATAATGATTTATAATATACTCTGTTTTGTAAAATTTATGAGCAAAATGGAGAATATTATGAAGGAGAGAATAAAATACATTGATGCAGCAAAGGGAATAGGAATGCTGATGATAATGTTAGGTCACATAACGGTATATGATAATCCAGTTGATACATGGATGTCCTCATTTAAAGTGTCACTCTTTTACATTATATCAGGTTTTTTGATGAGCTATTCAGGTTCTGTAAAAGGAAGGAATTTTAAAAACTTTCTTTCAAAGCTTTTAAATTCTCTTGCTCTTCCCTATCTTACGTTTAGTATTATAGGTATAATATTTAAGACTGCTTGTGTTTTGCTAAAACATCAGCCAATGACAGAAGTTTTTTCTGTTTTTTGGGAATACTTAATGGATTGCATATTTCTTAAGGGTATTAATTCAATGTGGTTTATACCATCACTTTTCATAGGCGAAATTGTTTTTTTCTGGATTGTCAGAAGTCCAAAAGTAATAAAAATAATATATGGAATTTTTGGTGTATTTGCAATTACATTAACTAATATGCTTACAGGTTTTACTGAAAATACAATAACAGCTGTATCACTTAGCTGGATAAAAGAAGATGTGATACGTTTAATAAATGCAACAGGGAAAAGTCTTTGCGCAGCATGGTTTATTGGTGCCGGATATATAATCTATATTTTTTATAAAAAGATAACAGAAAAAAATATTAAGCTTGCATTAGGAAGTATATTATCTTTAATAAACATTGTATTATCACAGATTAACTTAGATGTCGATATTAATAGCTTAAAAGAGGGAACCTATACATATTTATTCTATATATGTGGTATAATTGGAACTCTTGGTGCGATAATGATTCTTGATTATCTCTCTTCATATATTAATATGGATCTGATAAATTATCTTGGAAAAAATTCGCTTATAATTATGTGTACTCATACTGTGCTTGGAATGAGGTCTGTAGCATATTCAGGCTGGTCATATGTGGCATATATGCCTGATACAGGAAATTTAGAGTACATATTTAAGTGTTTAATTGTACTTATTATACTTATTTTTATAGAGTGTGGTATAATAACATTTATTAATAGGTATTGCCCATTTCTTATAGGAAAAAGCAAAATAATAACTAAAGAGTAGAAGGAGATTTTTTTATGGAAGAATTATATTCAGAAACTTATTTGAATGCTAAACCGTCATTTAAGAGAATGACTGCAAGAATTTGTCTCATTACATTATGTATTTTGTTGCTTGTTATTCTTAGTTGTACATTAGGATTTATAGGACTGTCTACATCAATATTAATTGATGTTCTGATTATATATTTCCTGCCAAGTACAAAGATAGCTTACGAGTATATATTTGTAGACGGGCAGATTGACTTTGATATGATAATAAAAGGTGAAAAGAGAAAAACAAAAAAGAGAATTGATCTTGAAAAGGCAGAATTAATCACGCGTGAGGGTTCACCTGCATTATACAATTATAAAAATTCGCCTTTGTTTGATTATTCATCAGGAAATGAAAATGATGAAAATTATATTATTGTAGTAAGAAATGAAAATGGAACACAGAGAATAAAATTTACTCCTGATGAAAAAATGTTATCTAACATAAAAACAAAAGCAAAAATGAAATTTCAAGCTTGACAGATTTATCAATTAAGCCTTATAATTGTTAAAATTACTCAATCTTGATTTATATATAATAGATATGCTACAATATATTATATAGTCAATTACACGCAGGTTTTCCCTGCGTGTTTCATAATTTTAATAAATTACATTTAAGGAGGATATTTAAAATGGGTAAGATTATTGGTGATGGAATTACCTTTGATGATGTGTTGTTAGTTCCACAGTATTCAGAGGTTATACCAAATCAGGTTTCACTAGAAACTAATCTGACTAAATCCATTAAACTCAATATACCTATGATGAGTGCCGGAATGGATACAGTTACAGAATATCGTATGGCTATTGCAATGGCAAGACAGGGTGGTATTGGAATTATTCACAAGAATATGTCAATTGAAGCACAGGCAGATGAAGTAGATAAGGTTAAACGTTCAGAGAACGGAGTAATAACAGAACCGTTTTTCTTATCTCCTGAACATACACTTGAAGATGCCAATAATCTTATGGCTAAGTTTCGTATATCTGGTGTACCTATTACAGAAGGTAAAAAGTTAGTAGGTATCATCACAAATCGTGATCTTAAGTTTGAAACTGACTTTACAAAGAAAATTAAAGAATGTATGACTTCTGAGGGACTTATAACAGCCGAGGAAGGCATAACTTTGGAAGAAGCTAAAAAGATTTTAGCTAATTCAAGAAAAGAGAAACTTCCAATTGTTGACAAGGAAGGTAATCTTACAGGACTTATAACTATAAAAGATATAGAGAAGCAGATTAAGTACCCACTTGCTGCTAAGGATTCACAGGGAAGGCTTTTATGTGGAGCTGCTGTCGGTGTTACAGCTAACATACTTGAGCGTGTTGATGCACTTGTTAAGAAACATGTAGATTGTATCGTAATTGATACTGCACATGGTCATAGTGCTAACGTACTTAAGGTAGTTAAGATGGTTCGTGACGCATATCCTGATCTTCAGATTATTGCAGGTAATGTTGCTACGGGAGAGGCAACTGAGGCTCTTATAAAGGCAGGTGTTGACTGTGTTAAGATTGGTATTGGACCTGGTTCAATATGTACTACACGTGTCGTTGCCGGAATAGGTGTTCCACAGATTACAGCAATAATGAATGCTTATGAAGTAGCTAAGAAGTATGATATTCCTATTATTGCAGATGGTGGCATAAAGTATTCAGGAGACATGACAAAGGCAATTGCAGCCGGTGCAAGTGTATGTATGATGGGAAGTATATTTGCAGGATGTGATGAAAGTCCTGGAACATTTGAGTTATATCAGGGACGTAAATATAAAGTGTATCGTGGTATGGGTTCTATTGCTGCTATGGAAAACGGAAGTAAAGACCGTTATTTCCAGACTAATGCAAAGAAGCTTGTTCCTGAAGGAGTAGAAGGAAGAGTAGCATATAAGGGTACTGTAGAGGATACTGTATTCCAGCTTATGGGTGGTCTTCGCTCAGGTATGGGTTATTGTGGCGCTCCTGATATTAAGACATTACAGGAGACAGGTCAGTTTGTTAAGATTTCAACTGCATCACTTAAAGAAAGTCATCCACATGATATTCATATTACAAAAGAAGCTCCTAACTATAGTGTAGGAGATAACTAGTTTTATAAAATGAAAAAACTTTCAAAAGCTAAAAAACGTGAAATAAGACGTTTTATGGTACTTGGACTGTCTGTAGTTATTATAACAGCTGCTTTGATAAGCATCGGATATAAAATCATAATGGCATTTTATATCCATGCACATAAAGAAACAGATACAGTCAGTATTGATTATTCAGAGTATAATGTACCAAAACCAGATATCATAGATATGTTTCTTACGAAAAATAAAAATTCAAGACCGGGAATAGCACTTAAGAATGTTAATGGTATTGTTATACACTATACGGCAAATCCCGGAACGGATGCAGAGGCGAACAGGAATTATTTTGAAGGAAGAAAAAATGAAGCAGATATCAGTGCAAATAAAGTGAGCAGTCATTTTATAATTGGTATTGATGGGAAAATTATACAATGCATTCCTTTAAATGAGATTGCATACGCATCTAATGACAGAAATACAGATACAATTTCTATTGAATGTTGTCATCCGGATTCAAGTGGAAAGTATTCTAAAAAGACATATAGTTCGCTTGTACATCTGTCTGCATGGTTATGTGGAAAATTCCATTTAGGAAGAGCAGATATTATAAGGCATTATGATGTTACAGGTAAGATGTGCCCTTTATACTATGTTAAGCATGAAGATGCCTGGTTATCATTAAAAAAAAGTATTTGGAAGTATTTTTTGCGTTATAAAACAGACTCTAAATAATTAGAATAGAACAGGGAAAACTGTATTTTTTACAGTTTTCCCTGCTTTTTTTTGTATAATTTGCATATTGTAATATGAAAAATAAACAACTATAATAGTTCTAAAATTACATGTGAATTAAAAAATACTGTACAATCTATGGGGATTCGTTTGTTTATATGACGGGAGGATGGTGCAGATGAAATTTAATGAGAATATGTTAAAAAAGATTAGATATTTTATTAGTTTTGGTTTCATGATTGTGTTTGCTGTTGTATTAGGTTTATCTACGAGTTATATCAAATCTGATGCAGAGGATAAGCATCAGGATATAGGTATGCATGATTATGAAAAAGAGAGTGTCTCTAAGGTTGGTGTAAAGATAATTATTGATGGAAAAGTTGTTGATTATGCTTTTGATTTGTGGATTAAGAGACAAGATTATACATGGGATGTTTCTAGTTGTTATATAACGAATAATATTATAATTGATAATTCTCGTAAAAAAGGAGATACAAACAGATATTCGATCTCATGGGAAAATTTAAGTAAGGTAATTCCTGATGATTGTAATATAACTTTAAGTGTATATAAAAACGGAGAATGTATAAGACGTATGTCAGAGAATACATATGATAAAACATCTTATATGGAAGATTATTCCTTATTAGAAATGAAAAATAATGATCAGAAAAAATATTTAAAATTATGTAGTTACTTGGAATCATCTGAATCGTATGTTTTCGATATTACAACTGCTGCCAATATAGGAAAAGACAGAGATGTAAAAGCTTCTACTGAATATAGCAGTATTGTTAAGGATGGATATGCATTTTATGATATGTTTTCACAAAAATATATTATAGAAAAGCTTCCTGATGTAATATATTGTGATGATGACAATTATATGTATCAGTTTCTTGGATGGTATATGGAAGAGAATGGTTCTGAAAAGCTTTTGCAAGTAGGAGGCAGTGTATCTCTTGGAGATTCAATTTATGCAAAATGGAGAAAGATTAATAAAAAGTATACTGTAACATTAGTTGATAAGGTTATAATAGGAGATTCAGAGGAGATACTTGGAACGCAAAGTGTGCAGGTTGAATATGGAGAAGAGGTAAAAGCATCAGATTATCTTGGAAGTGATACATCTGCAAATGCATATTATCAGGGAAGATATTATACAGGAAAAGAAGATGCTATTGTTGTTTCAAGTGTTGAATCATTAAATACTGTTTCTAGATATTTTGAAAACAATGTTTGCAATGTAAATGTTGTTGATAAGATAATGTCAGGACCAAATGAGGGAAAAATATTAGGAGAAACAACGATTAAAAGAGGATATTCTGAGAAGGTATATGGAGAAGATATAGGCTGTGATAAAACAATTGGAAGATATTACACAGGATATATTTATTCAGATTGTTCCGAACTTACTGTTAGTTCAGATGGTGATACAGTATACAGATATTTTGAACCGATATCATATAGTATAGAATTTGATGGGAATGGTGCAACATCCGGTGATATGACTAATGATACAGAATACTTCTATGATGTAGAATATAATCTTCCTGTTAATAAATTTATAAAAGAGAGCAAGGTGATTTTGAATAAAAATGCAGATGATGCAGAATTAGATTTATCTTCAATTAATGTGGAAAATGAGTTTACTGGATGGTCAAAAGAAAAAGAAAGTGCAGTTATATATAAGGATTCAGATTCCTTTAAAAATATAAAAAGCGAGAATGTAACAGAAAAGCTGTATGCAAACTGGAAAGCAAATGATTTCTCAATAAGCGTTATTCCAGAAAGAAAAGGATATATATTTGCAGGATGGTCAGAAAATCCTACTGATAAAAATGGAAGTACAAGTTTTAAAATTACGAGTGACAAAGAACTTTATGCAGTTTGGATTCCGGATAGTCAGGAATACACTATTCAGATATTGAAAGAAACAAAAGATGGCAGTTATGAATTGGCAGAAAGTATAGTAAATAAAAAAGAAATAGGAGAAATTATAAAGTTTTATGATTTAGCAATGCCTAAAGATAAATATACCGGTTATATCCTTAATGAGAAGAAATCAGATAAGGAAGTAAATGTTGAAAGTGACGGATCAGCAATTATAAAAGTATATTATGACAGATGCAGGTATGCTGTAAATTATATTGGATGTATAGAGGGTAATGAAAGTGTTGTTGCAACTGATGGAGCAATATCTGGTGTATCATACGAGCTTCCAAAGGTTATCGGCAAGGTAAACAATCCTAATAGATATAAGGACAGCAATGGCATAATATATAATCCGGGAGATAAGATTACTATCAATGAAAATATAAATATTTATCCACAGTTTAAAATTTCATATGATGATAAGAGCTGTCCGGATGTATATGTTAATTATGGCGAAAATGTAACTCTTAATGAAAATAAAAAGACTGGGTATAATTTTGAAGGATGGTACAGTGATAAAGAATTTAAGAATTTCCTAGGTAGTTCTCAGGGAATATTTAAAAATGTTGTATCTGATATAACGATTTATGCAAAGTGGTCAGAACCTTTGAAGTACAATATAACATATGACTTAAAGGATAGTGGTATTATAATCATTAATGGTGATGTTAAATCTTATACATATATGGAAAAAGTTTTACTACCTACAGAAAATCAGATGATAATTCCGGAAGATTGTAAGTTTGAAGGATGGAGATATGAGGAATCAGATGAAATTATCAGTGAGATAAAAGAAGGGGAGTATGGTGATAAAAAACTCTGTATCGTTGTAAAAAAGGAAGAACAGAATCCTAATGATAATTCTAACAATACTGGAGATGTAGGAAAAGATAATCAGAATAGTGTCTCTGATAATAGTAACAATAGTAGTTCTGGCGAAAATAATTCAAACGGGGATAAAGGTGAAGATAAAAAGCCTGAATCAATTGAAAATAATAGTACTGTTAAAAAGTCCAGTGTTGTTAAAAAAGGCAGTAAATACACAATTAAAAATATAAATTATATTGTTACAAAATCAACAGGCAATAGCAGAGAAGTCAAAGTTATAGGATTAAAAAAGAGTACAAAAACACTTGTTATACCTGATACTGTCACAATAAAGGGAAAGAAGTACAAAGTTACTTCTATTGGTGATAAAGCTTTTGATAAATGTAAATCTATAAATACAGTAAGTATTGGAAGTAATATTACTTCGATTGGAAAAGAAGCTTTTTATAAGTCGTCAAATATAAAATCAATAACCATTAAGAGTAAAGTCGTAAAAAGTATTGGAAAGAATGCATTTGCCGGGCTTAAGAATAAATGTGCCATAAAAATTAGTGCTAAGAGTAAATCACTGAAAAAGGTTTATAAGTCAGTATTATCGAATAAAAAGGTTATAGTTAAGAAATATAAATAAAAATTTATTATGAAAAGATAATTAAATAAAATACAGTATAATTTTAAAGCAGGGTAAGCATAAATAAAAGGATGGATTACCCTGCTTTATCAAAAAAGGATTATAAATTAAGTGAAACTGTTCTATTAATACGAGAGTATTCACGAAATGAAATTCCAGCCGATTTCATCATGCGTTTGGCTGCTATGACAGAGGGTGTATCGGCATATTTATCACTCATATATATTACTTCATGTATACCTGATTGGATAAGTGCCTTGGTACATTCATTACATGGAAACAGGGTTGTATATATTTTTGCATTTTTTAGATCAGCTCCTGTATAGTTGAGTAAAGCATTTAGTTCTGCATGGCATACATACAGGTATTTTGTATCAAGAGAATCGTCAGCTTCACGTTCCCATGGATATTCATCATCGGAACATCCAATTGGCATTCCGTTATATCCGACAGAAAGTATTTTGTTATCTTCACTTACTATACAAGCGCCTACGCTTGTGTGTGGATCTTTACTTCTTTCAGCTGACAAAAGGGCAATTCCCATAAAATATTCATCCCATGTAAGATACTGGTCTTTTTTCATGTGTACCTCCGTTAAAATAAAAAAAGAACTGCCTACACCGAAAGACAGCTCTTTTTCTTGTATTTTTATTAATTAAGCAATTTTATTTACAGCGATTGTAAGTCTAGAAATCTTTCTAGAAGCATTTTTCTGGTGATAAACACCTTTGCTTGCAGCTTTATTGATTTCAGAAATTGCTGCTGTTAATGCTGTAGCTGCTGATTCTTTATCATTAGCTGCGATTGCTGCATCAACTTTTTTAATAGCTGTCTTAACTTTAGACTTAATAGCTTTATTCTTTTCTGCATTTCTACGCTCAACTAAAATTCTCTTTTTTGCTGATTTAATGTTAGCCATCCTTTACACCTCCCAATCGTGAAATCTTTTGTTTCATCAAACCGGACACGGTCGCTTTGAGTAAACATACTAGTATATAGTAGACGAAAAAAGCAAGGATGTCAATAGCTTTTTGACTTTTTTATTACCTTTTTTGAATTAATAATTCATAAATGGAGAAAATAAAAAAATAGTGTCAGGTAAACTAAAAAACGAGATTACTAAAAAAGGAGATTGTATTGATGATAGAAAAAAGAACTGATCTTGCAATAGAAATTAGGGAAAGTTTTCCGGAGGATGATGTTGAAATAGAGGGGGTTGTACTTAATGAAAAGTATTTTTTTAAAAAGAGAATAAAAATGAGTACAGTTATTATAAAAAATGAACATGGTGCGCAAAGAATGGGAAAACCTGTCGGAAGATATGTGACCATTGAGTTTAATGGCGATGATGAAATATCAGTAGAAGAAAATTCTGATGAATTGAGAAATGTGGAAAAATTATTAGGTGATATTTTGCAGGATATGGAGAAGTCTATTAAAAAGAAGAATGAAAATTCAAAGATAAAAAATATTATGGTGACGGGACTTGGCAACAGATTTGCAACACCTGATGCTCTAGGACCTGTTGTTATGGAGAATATTGAAATTAACAGACATATTATATCAGAATATGGTGAATATATGGAAGATGATAAGAAGAAAGTGGTATGTGGGATTACACCTGGGGTGATGTCACAGACAGGCATTGAAACAAGTGAAATTATTAATGGTTTAGTAAAAGATATTAAGCCAGACTGTCTTATAGTGATAGATGCACTTGCGTCTAGAAGTGTTTCAAGGCTTTGCAGGACAATTCAGATTACAGATACAGGGATTTCTCCGGGGGCAGGTATAGGTAATAACCGCAATAAGATAAATGAAGATACAATCAATATACCCGTTATAGCTATTGGTGTACCAACAGTTGTTGCTGCTGGAACAATTGTTAGAGAATGTATGGAAAAATCATTGTCAGGACAGGGATTTTCTGAAAATGAAATATACACTTTTTTAAATACAATAGCAGAAAATGAATATAATAATCTTTTTGTAACACCAAAAGATATTGATGAAAAGATTGCACAGATTGGTGAGTGTGTTGCCAATGGAATGAATTATTATTTTTCGTTATAGAATATAAAATTATATCATATCATATTAAAAGGGATAGCAATAATACTAAGATGTATTGTAGTTTTTGTTTTATTCATTACGTGAATGAAAGGCTATTCTACCATATAAATCACAAACTATATAACGAGCAAGCTCGAATATACTTTGTGATTTATATGGCTGAACTGTTACTAATTATCAAAATAATAAAATTAATATTTTAAATTAGGCAATACGGATTTCATATGTTAAATAGTAAAAAATAATAATAGAGAAGAGGTGGATTATGAAAAATAAAAGTGGGAAGGCAGTAAATACTTTAACAGGAGTTATTATTGTAATTTTCTTATGGACATGTATGATTTTATGTACAAAATATAATTTTGATGGTGATTTTACAAAACAGTGTCAGTTTTTTTTATTGAAGACAGGACTTAATAATGTGGATATTTTTAATGCAATATCAAATAAAAAAAGCAATATGAAATGGAACTTAACATTCGGCTCATCTTCTCTTATGACATACATTGCTGATAACGAAGATAATATAGGGGAAAATACAGATAAGGGAGTTGAGAAAATTGTAATGGCATATCCAGGTTACAGTTCAAGAAATTTATACTGGAGTGGTGCGGGAAGTGATATGTCTGTTGGTTATAATCTATTTGAAAGGTCAGATGTTGTTCTTGCAGAACTTGAAGAGGAGAATGATGAGGCTGCCGTAATAGCGGAAAACAATGCTGCAAGAACTAAAAATGAAGGAAAAGAAGAAAAATATAAAGAAGAATCAGCTGAAAATAAAGATGATGTGAATAAAAGAATATCTGCAAAAAATGAAGATTCAGATGATCTTATTTCTTCATCGGGTGGAAAAGTAAACGAAGGTATGATAAAAAGATTGAAAAAAAGTAAAAGCCGGTCATACCTTCTTAAAAATTTTTACATAGTTGATTCTTCAACATCAATAGATAATTCTATATTTAATACTGGAAAATTGTTAAATATGGACTTATCGATAAAGAAGAGTAAAAAGCCTCAGATTTTAATATTCCATACACATGGAGCCTCAGAAGCTTTTGCAGACAGCCGAAAAAATAAAAAAAGTGATTCTATTATTGGTGTAGGAGAGTATCTGAGTAAGATATTAAGAGAAAAATATGGATATAACGTAATTCATGATAAAACACCATATGATATGATTAATGGAAGAATTGATAGGAATAAAGCATATAATAATGCTGGAAATTCAATTAAAAAGACTTTGAAAAAATATCCGTCAATACAGGTTGTAATAGATTTACACAGGGATGGTGTGGGAAATTCTGTGCACAGAACTACAGTTATTAATGGAAAGAAAACTGCCCAGGTAATGTTTTTTAATGGTCTTTCACGTAATTCTTCCGGTAACATAAATTATCTCTACAATCCAAATCTGCAGGCGAATCTTGCTTTCAGTCTGCAGATGAAGATAAAGAGCATGGAGAAATATAAAAATTTTGCCAAGCCGGTATATCTAAAAGGTTACAGATATAACATGCATTTAAAAAAGAGATATCTTTTAATAGAACTTGGCAATGAAAATAATAAGGTGTCAGAAGCAAAGAATGCAATGAAACCATTAGCAGATGTTTTAAATAGTGTGCTTATGGGTTAGTTTTATGAATGTATGAAATGTTGGGTGTGAACTGTAACGCTTATTGATAAGTTGTTGAAAGGGTTATTCACGTCAGCTTGTATGAGCTAGATTACTATGTTATAATGCACATTGGATTATTGTGTAGAAAGATATGTACTCTCGGAGTCTCTTTGTGCTTCATAAAAGCAGGTGCAAGAGGGATTCCGAGAGTACATAGAATAATGACGGAGGAATAACATGGATAAAATAGATCAGAAACACATTCGTAATTTTTGTATTATAGCCCATATAGATCATGGTAAATCTACACTGGCAGACAGAATTATAGAAAAGACAGGGCTTCTTACAAGCAGGGAAATGCAGGCTCAGGTTCTTGACAATATGGAACTTGAGAGAGAACGTGGTATTACTATAAAGGCACAGACTGTTCGTATAGTATATAAAGCCTCAGATGGGGAGGAGTACATCTTTAATCTTATAGATACACCGGGTCATGTCGATTTTAATTATGAAGTATCAAGAAGTCTTGCGGCATGTGAGGGGGCAATTCTTATCGTTGATGCTGCCCAGGGCATTGAGGCACAGACTCTTGCCAACTGCTATCTTGCACTTGACCACGATCTTGAGATTATGCCAGTTATTAATAAAATAGATCTTCCGAGTGCAGAGCCTGAAAGGGTGAAAGCAGAGATTGAAGACGTAATTGGTCTTGATGCATCAGATGCTCCCCTTATATCTGCTAAAATGGGAACCAATATTGATCAGGTTCTTGAACAGATCGTTACAAAGATCCCGGCACCATCAGGAGATGAGAATAAACCGTTAAAAGCTCTTATATTTGATTCTCTTTACGATGCATACAAAGGAGTTATTATATTCTGTCGTATATTTGATGGTACGGTAAAGAAGGGGCAGGAAATCCTTATGATGGCAACAGGTGCCAAAGCAGATGTAGTAGAAGTCGGAATATTTGGTGCAGGACAGTTTATACCTGCCGATGAGCTATCTGCCGGTATGGTTGGTTATATTACTGCAAGTCTTAAAAATGTACAGGATACACGTGTGGGTGATACTGTCACACTTGCAGGAAATCCATGCGAAGAAGCACTTCCCGGATACAAAAAGGTACAACCTATGGTTTACTGTGGCCTTTATCCGGCAGATGGTGCAAAGTATGGTGACTTAAGAGATGCACTTGAAAAACTGCAGCTTAATGATGCTGCACTTCAGTTTGAAGCAGAGACATCTGTTGCACTCGGATTTGGCTTCAGATGTGGATTTTTAGGTCTTCTTCATCTTGAGATAGTTCAGGAGCGTCTGGAGAGAGAGTATAATCTTGATCTTGTTACGACAGCTCCCGGTGTTGTATATCACGTATACAAAACAAATGGTGAGATGGTAGAAGTTACTAATCCTTCTAATCTTCCTGATCCATCTGAAATAGATCATATGGAAGAACCTATCGTATCAGCAGAGATAATGGTAACAAAGGAATTTGTAGGTGCAATAATGAATCTTTGCCAGGAGCGAAGAGGTGTATACATTGGGATGGAATATATGGAGGAGTCAAGAGCACTTCTAAAATATGACCTTCCACTAAATGAAATAATATACGATTTCTTCGATGCTCTAAAATCACGTTCAAGAGGATACGCTTCCCTTGATTATGAGATGAAGGGATATGTTCCATCAGATCTTGTTAAACTTGATATACTTATTAACCGTGAGGAGATAGATGCTCTTTCATTTATCCTTCATGCAGATACAGCTTACGAGCGTGGACGCAAAATGTGTGAAAAGCTTAAAAATGAGATACCAAGACAGTTGTTTGAGATACCTATTCAGGCTGCTATTGGAAGCAAGATTATTGCAAGAGAAACTGTAAAAGCTATGAGAAAAGATGTTCTTGCAAAGTGCTATGGTGGCGATATTTCAAGAAAGAGAAAACTTCTTGAAAAACAGAAGGAAGGAAAGAAGCGTATGCGCCAGTTTGGTAATGTAGAGATACCTCAGCAGGCGTTTATGAGTGTATTAAAGCTTGATGATGAATAAAAATCCAGAGTGGAATAATATAGAAAATGTGACAGCATGATATAACAGCTGTTTAGTTGAGATATAACAATATGAATGATATGAAAAAAGAGATAGGATTATATATTCATATACCTTTTTGCGTAAGAAAATGTCTTTACTGTGATTTCTTATCAGACACAGCAGATGACAAAGTAAAAAAAGATTATGTAAATGCACTGATAGAAGAGATTTCACAGTGGAAAGAAATTATAAAGGAAAAATATAAAATAAAAACTATATTTATAGGCGGTGGAACTCCAACGTGTCTTTCACCTGATCTGCTGATGCATATAGGTGATGCTTTGTCTGGTATGACGGATTATGTTGCAGAGTACACAATAGAATCAAATCCTGGTACGATTACAAAAAAGCATATAGATGCATTTAAACAGATGGGAATCAACAGGGTAAGCATTGGTCTTCAGTCAGCAAATGATGATGAATTAAGAAGACTTGGCAGGATTCATACGTATAATGAATTTCTTGAGTGCTTTGAACTGCTTAGAAGTGAAGGCTTTAATAATATCAATATAGATATAATGTCAGATATACCCGGTCAGACAATAGAAAGCTATGAAAATACACTTAAAAAGGTTATCGGACTCAGACCAGAACACATTTCAGCATACAGTCTTATAGTAGAGCCGGGAACACCATTTTATGATATGGAGCAATCTGGAAAGCTCGATATAGCTGATGAAGATACGGACAGGCAGATGTATCATTTGACAAAGGATATCCTTCTTCGTTATGGATATAAAAGATATGAGATATCTAACTACAGTTTGACGGGATTTGAATGTAAACATAACCTGACATACTGGAAGGCAGATGAATATCTAGGTGTTGGTCTTGGTGCAGCTTCTTATCTTGATGGTATGAGATTTAGCAATGAAATGGATTTACAAAGATATATAGAAATGCATAATAAAAAAGAGATGCATAATGAGAAGGAGAGCAGTATAAAAAGCATAACTTCTGTAAAAGAAATTGCAGAGAAAAAAGAAGATGTCAGTATTCTTACAAAAGAGAATATGATGGAGGAATTTATGTTTCTTGGACTTCGTATGTGCAGCGGCGTTTCAGGAAAGGAATTTGAAGCAAGGTTTGGAGTTCCTTTAAGAAGTATATACGGAGATGTTATAGACAGATTTTTGAAAAATAAGCTATTGGCAGAAGATAATAATAGTGGTAGAATTTATCTGACAGAGCGTGGCATGGATATATCTAACTATGTTATGTCTGAATTTATGCTCTGACTAAATTTATTTGTACAAGTTCCTGTACAGGTTCATGGTGTTTTTGGGAAGAACCGGCAGGGAATAATAAAAGAAAAATGGAGGAAATACAATGGCAAAAGTAAGTATACTTATGGGAAGTGATTCAGATCTTCCTATTATGGTAAAAGCAGCAAAGATGCTTGAGGAATTTGGAATTGAATATGAGATGAAGGTTATATCAGCACACAGAGAGCCTGATGTATTCGTTGAGTATGCAAAGAGTGCAGAGTCAAGAGGAATACAGGTGGTTATAGCAGGTGCAGGCGGTGCAGCTCATCTTCCGGGAATGTGTGCAGCAATGTTCCCACTTCCTGTAATCGGTGTGCCAATCCACACAAAGACACTTAGTGGTGTTGATTCATTATATTCTATCGTTCAGATGCCATCAGGAATTCCTGTAGCAACAGTAGCAATAGATGGTGCAGCCAATGCAGCTATACTTGCAGCAAAGATGCTTTCTATATCAGATATGGAACTCCGTAAGAAACTTGCTGATTATAAGGAAGGCTTAAAGGATCAGGTTGTTGCAAAGGATGCAAAGCTTGGTGAAATCGGATATGATGCATATTTAAAGCAGATGTAATAAAATATTTATACATTAGGGGAGTGAAGGGTTAGACTGTTGATAAAACCTTAATAACATAAAACATGAATGAAAAACGGAACCATCTCATAAAATGAGTGGTCCCGTTTTTTGTTATCACAAGGAGATTCTTATCAAAGATGTGTGATTCCTTATGATTATTATTAGTTTTTCTTAAATTCAAGAAGTTCCAGTCCTTCGTTGTCATCAAGTACCATTTTAATCATCCATTCATTTGCAAATAGAAGAAGAGGATTGCCCTTCATATCTTTTACAGCTTTTACATTGTTCATACGTTTTAATTTAGTTACATCAGTAGACGGATCTCCAACCCAGCGGATGTATTCGTATGGAAGAGGTTCAAGTCTGATTTCACATCCGTATTCATTTTCGAGTCTGTATTTAAGTACATCAAACTGGAGTACACCGACTACACCAACTATAATTTCTGACATACCGGCAGTATATTCCTGGAATATCTGGATAGCACCCTCCTGTGCAATCTGTGTGATACCCTTTACAAACTGCTTACGCTTCATGGAATTTAACTGTACGACACGGCTGAAATGCTCAGGTGCAAATGTTGGAATACCTTCGTATTCAAACTTTTTGCCAGGAACAGTTATTGTATCACCTATTGAAAAAATCCCCGGATCAAACACACCGATTACATCACCCGCATATGCCTCAGATATAACCTGACGGTCCTGTGCCATTATCTGCTGTGGCTGTGAGAGTTTAAGTTTTCTTCCACTCTGCACATGATAAACATCAGAGCCTGCATCAAACTTTCCGGAGCAGATACGCATAAATGCGATACGATCCCTATGGGCTTTGTTCATATTTGCCTGAATCTTAAATACAAATGCTGAAAATGGTTCTTTTACTGGGTCAATTAATCCTTCATTTGACATACGTGGAAGAGGTGAAGATGTCATCTGCAAGAAATACTTTAAGAAAATTTCTATACCGAATGTATTAAGTGCAGAACCAAAAAATACAGGGGAAAGTTCACCCTTGCTTACTTTCTCCATATCAAGAGGATCGCTTGCACCGTCAAGAAGTTCAATTTCCTCGGTGAGCTGGTCATACAAATCCTCTGATATTATATCTTTAAGTTCAGGATCATCAATTGAATAATCAGTTTCGGCAGCAGATTTTGCACCACCAACTGATACGGCTTCAAATGTTCTGACAGTCTTTGCCTTTCTGTCATATATACCTTTGAAGTTTTTTCCTGAACCAATTGGCCAGTTTACAGGACATGTTCTTATTCCGAGAACAGTTTCTATATCATCAAGGAGTTCAAAAGAATCTTTTGCATCCCTGTCCATTTTATTGATAAATGTAAAGATTGGGATATGTCTCATTACACAAACCTTGAAAAGTTTTATAGTCTGAGCCTCGACACCCTTTGACGCATCTATTACCATGACGGCTGAGTCGGCAGCCATAAGTGTTCTGTAAGTATCTTCTGAGAAGTCCTGATGTCCGGGTGTATCAAGGATGTTGATACAGAATCCATCGTAGTTAAACTGAAGTACAGAAGATGTAACAGATATACCTCTTTCTTTTTCTATCTCCATCCAGTCTGATACAGCATATTTTGAATTAGCCTTACCCTTAACGGAACCGGCAGTATTAATCGCACCACCGTATAAAAGAAACTTCTCAGTAAGAGTTGTTTTACCAGCATCAGGATGCGAAATTATAGCAAATGTTCTTCTTTTATTAATTTCATTTTGAATATTATCAGCCATTTTTTACCTCATTTCAAATAATAATTATCAGCAAAACAGATTAATTATAATGTAAAATCCGTTTACTTTCAAGGAAAATACATTTTCTGCTGATTATAGGGTAACAGTTCAGCATTACATTCACTACATTTATAAGACCTGACAGCAGTTGTTATATTAAAAAATATTATAGTTATACAATAGCAATTCATGCATAATATTATAATGATAATATAAGTTTGCATAAGTTTTTTAATGTTAATTAAATTTTAATATATGCAGAAAGTGAGGAATATATGGCTACAGTCATGCTTGATGCCGGACATGGAGGTTTTGATAATGGAGCAATATATAATGGCAGAAGGGAAAAGGATGATAATCTAAATCTTACACTTGCCGTAGGCAATATTCTTGAAAATAATGGAATAGATGTTCTTTATACAAGGACAACGGATATATATCAGAGTCCAAATGAAAAAGCAAGGATTGCTAATGAAAGCGATGCTGATTATTTTGTATCTTTTCATAGAAATTCAAGTGAGATGCCAAATACTTATTCGGGAGTACAGTCGCTTGTATATGAAGATGCGGGTATTCCTGCGGTTCTTGCAGAAAATATTAATAATGAACTTGAAAAAGTGGGATTTGTAAATCTTGGTACGGAAGTCAGAAAAAATCTCGCTGTGCTTCGTGGTACAAATATGCCGGCTGTACTTGTTGAGACAGGTTTCATAAATACAGATCAGGATAATAATATATTTGATCTTAAGTTCCCTGAAATAGCACAGGCGATTGCAAAGGGCATATTTGATACAGTCAGCGGTGCAGCACGTATGGATATGTATTCACAGGAATTTACAGTAGAAATTGGTCTTTTCAGTCATTATGATAATGCAAAGTTACTTGCAGAAAATCTTCAGGAAGACGGATATGACTGTTATATTATACCCGAAAATAAGTATTATGGTGTATGTCATGGCAGATTTGATACATATGAAGAAGCAAAAGAAGCAAGGGATAAGGTATATGCATCCGGTTATGAAGCGAGAATTACTGTTCATCCACAGTAATAGTTCAGTATTCCATTTACTACACCAAATAATAATAAATTTTTAAAAACACTTGCATTTATTGGAAAGAAGTGATAAACTAAGTAGAAGTAAAGATGGTAGGTTAGATTAAGAGTGGGCTGCGAAGTCCACTCTTTAATTTTGTTGCAGAAAAGAGGTTATGTACTTGACGAAACGTGAGGAATATGAAAAAAGGACAGAAGAACTGCTTGCACCGATTATGGAAGAAAATAATTTTGAACTGGTCGATGTTGAATATGTAAAAGAAGCAGGCAACTGGTATTTACGTGCCTACGTTGACAAAGAGGGAGGAATCACGCTTGATGACTGTGAATTGGTCAATAGGGCATGGAGTGATATAATGGATGCAGAGGATTTCATTCCTGATGCATATATTCTCGAAGTAAGTTCACCGGGACTTGGAAGACAGCTGAAAAAAGATAAAGATTTTAAAAGAAGCATCGGGGAAGATGTTGATGTAAGATTTTATCGTGCAAGAAAAATTCCATCCGGTAAGGGAAATAAAGAGATATCTGTTAAAGAAATTACAGGAACACTAAAGAGTTTCACAGATGACACAATCACTATAGAAACAGATTTTGAACCGGAATACATAATTCCACGTTCAGAAATCTCAACTGTCAAGCTCACCATAGATTTTTAGAATTTGTCAGAAGATGGGAAGATTAACAAGGAGGATTTAAATAATGGCGGCAAAGAAAACAAGAGCAACTAAAGCAGAGCGTTCTGAATTGATCGAAGCATTAGATGCTATAGAAAAGGAAAAACAGATAAGTAAGGATATAATTTTGGAGGCAATAGAAAATTCACTTTTAGCAGCCTGCAAGAACCAATATGGTAATTCGGATAATATAAAAGTGAATATTAACCGTGAAACAGGTGAAGTAAAGGTATTTGCTGAAAAAACAGTCGTCGATGACGATGAAGTAGAAGATGATAATACCCAGATGGGAATTACAGAAGCTATATTAAGATATGATGTTCATGAAGTTGGCAGTATAGTGGATGTGGAGGTTACACCTAAGAACTTTGGAAGAATTGCTGCACAGAAAGCTAAGCAGGTAGTTGTCCAGAAAATCCGCGAGGAAGAAAGAAAAGTTCTTTATGTACAGTACCTTGAAAAAGAAAGAGAAGTTATAACAGGTATTGTCCAGAGATATAGTGGTAAAAATGTATGTGTAAACCTTGGTAAAATTGATGCGATTCTTATGGAAAGCGAACAGGTTAAGACTGAACATTTTAAACCGACAGAGCATATTAAACTTTATGTAGTTAAGGTTGAAGATACACCAAAGGGACCTAGAATTACTCTTTCACGTACACATAAGGAATTTGTAAAGAGACTTTTTGAAGAGGAAGTTACAGAGATACAGGATGGTACAGTAGAGATTAAGGGCATCGCAAGAGAAGCAGGATCTCGAACAAAGATATCTGTATATTCAGAAAATCCAAATGTAGATGCTGTTGGAGCATGTGTTGGCATTAACGGAGCAAGAGTTAATGCAATAGTAGAAGAACTCAGGGGAGAAAAGATAGATATTATTACATGGAGTGAATCACCTGAGATTCTTATCGAAAATGCTTTAAGTCCGGCAAAGGTTGAATCAGTAGAGGTAAATGAAGAGGAAAAAACAGCACGAGTTGTTGTTCCTGAGAATCAGTTATCACTTGCAATAGGAAAAGAAGGACAGAATGCAAGACTTGCTGCTAAGCTTACGGGCTATAAGATAGATATTAAGTGTGAATAAATAGAACAGCAGCCTAATAGTTAAGTACTCCATAAAACTGAAAGGAGGTGTTCGGATGGGAACGAACAATAATATGCGTGTCAGAAAAGTTCCTTTACGTCAGTGCACAGGATGCGGTGAGCGAAAAGAAAAAAAGGAACTTATAAGAATTATAAAGACACCTGAGGATTTGATTGAAGTAGATTTTACAGGAAAGAAAAACGGAAGAGGCGCATATATATGTAATTCAACAGAATGTTTACGACTTGCCAGAAAACGCAAATCACTGGAACGTTCCTTGAAGACATCCATTCCGGATGAGGTATATCAGCAAATCGAAAAGGAGATGGTGAGCGATGAAAACTGATAAAGCTCTTGGGTTGGTAGGAATCGCCACAAAAGCACGAAAAGTAGTTAGTGGTGAATTTATGACAGAGAGTGCTGTAAAATCAGGAGATGCAATGTTAGTTATAATTGCATCAGATGCATCTGACAATACGAAGAAAAAATTTAGTAATATGTGTGAATTTTATAAGGTGCCTCTTCGTGTATATGCAACCAAAGACGAACTTGGTCGCGCTATGGGTAAAGAATTTCGAGCCTCTCTGGCGGTTACTGATAAAGGCCTTGCACAGGCAGTTATGGAAAAAATGGATTAGGAGGTCATAAGAACGTATGGCAAAAATGAAGATATATGAAATTGCAAGAAGTCTGCAGGAAAAAATGCCGGATTTGCAAAGTAAAGATGTAGTTAATTTTTTAAAGGAAAATGGTTTTGAAGTTAAAGGTATTCAAAGTAACATAGAAGATGATGCTATAGGATTTCTTCTTAAAAATTATAGTAAAATTACTATTAGTAAAAAGCAGGCATCATCAAAGAAATCAAATGATGATTCTAAGTCTGCAGAAGAGAAGACTAAGAAGAATGTAACATCAGATAAACAAAAGAATCAGGAAGAAAAGAAAGAAGCAAAGCCGGAAGCAGATAAGGCAGATAATAAAGATATAAAGAAAGAAAATCATTCTGAAGTTAAGCAGGATGAGAAGAAAACTGCGAAGGAAGAGGTTCCTGAAGAAAAGAAAGAAGCCGTAAAGGCTGAGGATAAAAAAGAAGAAAAAGTTTCTAACGAGAAAGAAAACAAAAAAGACACAAAGTCTGATAAAGCATCAGATACAAAAGAAGAAACTGATAATACAGCAACCAAAAATGAAAATAATGAAGAGAAAAGAGATACGATGAATCAAAACGGACAGAAGAAAGACAATAAATCAAATAACAGGGGTGCTAATCAGGGAGAGAAAAATCAGGGAAATAATAATAACCGTAATAATGATAATCGTAATGGAAACCGTAATCAGAAAAACCAGAATAGTGACGGAAGAGGTAACAACGGAAGAAACCAGGGAAGTTATAATAACAGAAATGGTGAAGGCAGAGGAAATAACGATAGAAGAAACCAGGGCGGCTATGGCAATGGAAGAAACAATGATAATCGTGGCGGCCAGGGTGGAAGAAACCAGGGAAGTTATAATAACAGAAATGGCGAAGGAAGAGGAAATAACGGCGGAAGAAATCAGAATGGCTATAATAACCGAGGCAGTCAGGGCGGTTATGGCAGAGGAAATTCGGCACCAATGCCAATGGATTCAATGAAGTCAGAGGTGAAGCAGTCACGCCAGCAGCGTGCCAATAAAGAGGCTAGAAATTCTAAGCAGAGATATAATAAGGATTATAGAAGTGAGGATGAAATCTTATATGGAAAGAACAGACCTCACAAGAAGAAAGATCCAAACCGTAAGGGTGCATTTATCAAACCGGAACCTGTAGCTAAGCCGGCTGAACCAGAAGATGGAATTCGTACAATTACTCTTCCTGAGAAGATGACAATAAAAGAACTTTCCGATATAATGAAAGTTCCTGCATCTACTATAATTAAGAATCTCTTCCTTCGTGGTGAAGTTGTAACACTTAATCATGAGATTACATTTGAAGAGGCTGAGGAAATAGCACTTGAGTACAACTGCATAGCAGAGCAGGAGGAAAAAGTGGATCTTATCGCTGAAATTCTTAAAGAGGATGAGGAAGATGAATCACTTATGAAGAAACGTCCTCCTGTTGTCTGTGTAATGGGTCATGTAGATCATGGTAAAACATCACTTCTTGATGCAATTCGTGAGACACATGTAACTTCACGCGAAGCAGGTGGTATCACACAGCATATCGGTGCTTATGTGACAGAAATCAATGGTGAAAAAATAACATTCCTTGATACACCTGGTCATGAGGCGTTCACTTCTATGCGTATGCGTGGAGCACAGTCAACTGATATAGCAATCCTTGTAGTTGCGGCAGATGATGGTGTTATGCCACAGACAGTAGAAGCTATAAACCATGCTAAGGCAGCAGGTGTTGAGATAATTGTTGCAGTAAATAAGATTGATAAACCTAGTGCCAATATCGAAAGAGTTAAGCAGGAGCTTGTAGAGCATGAGCTTATCGCAGAGGACTGGGGTGGAAGTACAATATTTGTTCCAGTTTCTGCACATACTAAGGAAGGTATAGACCAGCTGCTTGAGATGATCATACTTACAGCAGAGGTTATGGAGCTTAAGGCTAATCCAAACCGTAATGCGAGAGGTGTAGTTATCGAGGCACAGCTTGATAAAGGTCGTGGTCCAGTTGCTACTGTACTTGTTCAGAAGGGTACGCTTCATGTAGGTGATAATATTGCCGTAGGTTCAGCATATGGTAAGATAAGAGCCATGATGGATGATCATGGAAGAAGAGTAAAAGAAGCTCTTCCTTCAACACCTGTAGAGATTCTTGGACTTCATGATGTACCTGATGCAGGCGAGATATTCATGGCCACTGATACTGATAAAGAAGCAAGAAATATAGCTGAGACATATATAAAGACAGGAAGAGAAAAACTTCTTGATGATACTAAATCTAAGCTTACTCTTGATGGATTATTCTCTCAGATTCAGGCAGGTAATATTAAAGAATTAAATCTTATTGTTAAAGCCGATGTACAGGGTTCTGTAGAAGCTGTTAAGCAGAGTCTTCTTAAGCTTAGCAATGACGAAGTTGCAGTACGTATTATTCATGGTGGTGTAGGTGCTATCAATGAATCAGACGTTTCGCTTGCAAGTGCATCAAATGCTATTATCATAGGATTTAACGTAAGACCTGATAATACAGCTAAGGAGATAGCAGACAGAGAAAAGGTAGATGTTCGTCTTTACCGCGTAATTTACAATGCTATCGAAGACATCGAAGCAGCTATGAAGGGTATGCTTGATCCTGAGTATGAAGAAAAGGTTATCGGTCATCTTGAAGTACGTCAGACATTTAAGGCATCAGGTGTTGGTATGATCGCCGGTTCATATGTTCTTGACGGTAAGATTGAAAGAGGATGTAAGGTTCGTATCTCACGTGAGGGCGAGCAGGTATTTGAAGGAGATCTTGCATCACTTAAGAGATTTAAAGATGATGTTAAAGAAGTTGCTGCAGGATACGAATGTGGTCTTGTATTTGAAGGATTTAATGAAGTTAAGGTTGAGGATCAGATTGAAGCATATGTTATGGTAGAAGTTCCAAGAACATAATAATGCGGAAATGGAGTTTGATATGAGGAAAAACAGTATTAAATATTCACGTATGAATGGTGAGGTTCAGCGTGAGATTAGTAAGATAATTTCAAGAGAAATAAAGGATCCCAGAATTCATCCAATGACTTCTGTGGTATCTGTAGATGTAACACCGGATTTAAAATATGCAAAGGTTTTTGTAAGTGTACTTGGTAATGACGAAGATAAGGAAAATACCAGAAAAGGACTTACGAGTGCAGCATCACATATAAGAAGCCTTCTTGCTAAATCACTTAATCTTCGCAATACACCTGAGTTGACATTTGTCATTGACGACTCGATTGAGTATGGTGTAAATATGTCAAAGAAGATTGATGATCTTGTAAAGAGTGAGCATCTGGATGAAGAGTAATAAAATGGTGGCGTAATGTATATCATTACGCCATTTTATCCATTGAGAGTTATATTTAAAATGGTTACTGCACAGACGCAGGTTTGACACTTGCTGTCAGGTTATGCGCCAGTGATTAAAAGAAGGGAGAATCTATAATGGATAGTTTGAAGAAAATAGCAGAAGAATCAGATAAAATAATGATAGCAGGCCACATACGTCCTGATGGAGATTGTACAGGTGCATGTATTGCAGCATATCATTATCTTCATAATGCTTTTCCTGAAAAACAGATCGATGTATATATGGAATTACTTCCTGAAACATTTGATTTTATGGATAAAGACGGAAAAATCGTGTCTAATGAAGTTAATGATGAAAGATATGATTTATTTATTGCCATCGACTGCAGTTCAGATGACATGCTGGGGGAAGCAGTAAAATCATTTAATAAAGCAGCAAATACCGTATGTATTGACCATCATGTCAGCAATAAAGGTTATGCAAAAAAGAATATAATAGATGCAGATGCAAGCTCAGCGTGTGAAGTACTTTATGGTCTTATGGATGAGGAAGATATTGATTACAGTATCGCGCAAGCCCTTTATATTGGTATAATCTTTGATACAGGTGTATTTAAATATTCCAATACATCAAGAAAGACAATGGAAATAGCAGGTAAACTGATTGAGAAGGGCATACCATTCTGGACTTATATTGACAAGTGCTTTTATGAGAGAACATATACACAGACACAGCTTCTTGGAAGAACACTTCTTACAAGTATGCGTCTTATGAATGGAAAATGTATAGTTGCCAACATAACAAGAAGAATGATGGATTTTTATGGTGCTAAAAATGAAGATATAGAAGGCATAATAGATCAGCTTCGTGTTACAAAAGGCGTGGAAGTTGCAGTCCTTCTTCAGGAAATCGGTGAGCAGGAGTACAAGGTAAGATTAAGATCAAATGAATACATAGATGTAAGCAAGATTGCATCTTATTTTGGAGGCGGAGGCCATATGAAGGCGGCTGGTTGCACAATGAGAGGCTCTGTACATGACGTTTTCAATAATATAACAGGTCATATAGAAAGGCAGATGGAGGAATAGTTTTGGACGGGATCATAAATGTATATAAAGAAGCGGGATTTACGTCTCATGATGTTGTCGCAAAGCTTAGAGGAATACTTCATCAAAAAAAGATAGGTCATACAGGTACTCTCGACCCGGAGGCTACAGGTGTTTTGCCTGTATGTTGTGGCAAGGCAACAAAAGTATGTGAGCTTCTTACAGATAAAGATAAATCATATCGTGCTGTATGCAGACTGGGAATAGAAACTGATACACAGGATATGACAGGGAAAATACTTAAAGAGTATGATACAAGCGGTATTACCGAAGAGAAAATAAGAAGTTGTGTAAGTGAATTTCAGGGTGATATAATGCAGATACCGCCTATGTATTCTGCACTTAAGGTAAATGGCAAAAAACTTTATGAGCTTGCAAGAGAAGGAAAAACGATAGAGAGAAAAGCAAGACAGGTACACATTGAAAGTATTGATATAATTGATATTGATATGGGTAAATATACATTTACAATGGATGTAACATGTTCTAAAGGAACATATATAAGAACACTTTGTCATGATATAGGAAAGAAACTCGGTATTGCGGCAGCCATGGAAAGTCTTATAAGGACAAGGGTTTCCATATTTGAACTGGAAAATGCCATGACACTTTCACAGATACAGAAACTTGCTGACGAAGATATGGACAGGCTTAAAGAAAAAATCATAACGGTTGATTCTTTATTTCCTGATTATCCAAAGCTTTATGTTAATGAAAGTGGTGCAAAATATTTATCAAATGGAAATTCTCTAAAGAAAGAAGATTTTCTTGATTCAGATAATTTAAAAGTAAAAGAAGGTCAGAAGGTTCTTGTGTATGATGAGAATAGATGTTTTAAAGCAATTTATGTTCTAAATGGCAGAGAATACAAGGTTAAAAAAATGTTCTAAAGTAACTGAGTATGGAGAATATAATGGATATTATAAAAGGCTTGGATTTTAAGATACAAAACAGTGCTGTATCTCTTGGTAAATTCGATGGTATTCATAAAGGTCATCGTCTTTTGCTTAATGAGATACTGAAACATAAAGAAAATATACCGACAGTATTTACTTTTGATGTGAAAAGCAGAGACAGGAAGCCTGAAAGTGGTATGCCTGTAACACGAAATGTTATATATTCGCAACAGGAAAAAGAATTTCTTCTTAACAAACTTGGTATACAGAGAGAGGTGTTATTTCCATTTAATGAAGTAACACGTGATATGGAGCCTGAAGAATTTATAGAAGACTTTCTTGTTGGGAAAATGGATGTAAGATTTATATGTGTTGGAGAAGACTTCAGGTTTGGCAAAGCAAGACGTGGCAATGTCGGGATGCTTAAAAAATATGCATCTCATTATGGATATGACATAAAAATATTTCATAAATTAAAATCTCATGACGAGATAATAAGCAGCACACTTGTAAGACAGAAAATAGAAAACGGGGAAATAAAACGTGCCAATGAGTTACTTGGAGAGACATATTTTATTATGGGAGAAGTTGTTCATGGCAATAAGATTGGCAGGACACTTAATATGCCCACAGCCAATATAGTGCCTGAAAGTGACAAGGTTCTCATGCCCTCAGGAGTATATGCATCAACAGTAGAACTTGACGGCAGATTATATAAATCAGTAACCAATGTTGGACGTAAACCGACTGTTGGAATAAATGCGATAGGTGTTGAGACGTATATATTTGATTTTGATGATGATATATATGGGAAGAATATAAAAGTCAATTTCCATGAATTTTTACGTCCCGAAAAGAAATTCCCTGATCTTACAGAGCTTAAGAATCAGATGGAGCTTGATAAAAGAAATGCTGCCAATATATTGAAAAGGTTGTAATCTGGCACAATTTAATTATTGGCAGCTCCGAAAGGTAAAAATATTTCGCACTAAATATAAAGATAAATACCAAATTCCTGTGAAATAAAGTAAAATAAAGAAAAAACTTTGTCGCACAGGAGGTTTTTATGGGAAGAGAACTGGAAAGAATAAAGAAAAGGCTTGAAAAAAATCCAATAAAAGAATGTTTAGCAATTCAGAAAAAATATTATCCAACTTTGTTTCATATGTTCGATGATGTAAATGATCCACGCAATTCAAGTTATGTATTATATCCAAACAGAGTTATGTTAGGAACGATGTATTTTAAAGCTCTGGGTGGAATTTCAAGCATGCAGGATATGACAAGATATTTTAATGATGACAAGATTGTATCTAACCTGTATTATTTTCTTGGATGTAAGAAGAAAGAATATTTACCACATTATGTTACTATAAACGAATACCTAGGAAATCTGGCACCCTCAGAACTTGAAAAAATCCAACAGGATATGGTTTACAAAATGATTCGTAGAAAAACATTTAATGATGCAAAAGTAGCAGGAAAATGGCTTGTTATTGTAGATGGGACAGAGTTAGACGAAGGACTTCAAAAGAAAAACGACAATTATCTAGAAAGATGCTATCATCGTGGGACAGATAAGGAATATACAAGATATCATCGAAGTGTTTTAGAAGCAAAAATATATTTTGGAAATAACCTGATAGCCAGTATAGCAACAGAACCAATTGAAAATGAACCAGGATATTCATACAGAAAAATGTCAGATGAAAAAATCAAGCAGGATTGTGAGAGCAAGGCATTTATCAGGCTTTCGGAAAAGTTAAAAAAAGCATTTCCGAGATTGCCAATCTGTATACTGGCGGATGGTCTTTATGTATCTGAGAAAGTAATAAATCGCTGCAAGGAGTATAATTGGTCTTATATTATTCGATATAAGGAAGGATGTGCGAGCAGCATAGAAGAAGAATATAATGCTATTCCTGAAAAAGGATGTTCAGGAAATGCAGAATTTATTAATGGAATAATTTATAAAGATAGTATAGTAAATGTTCTAAAATATACAGAAAGAAAAATAGTAAAAGGCTCGGAGGTTATAACGGAATTTGAATGGATTACAAATATAGAAATAACAGAGAAAAATGCAGAAAAACTGGCAGGAGCTGGGAGGAATAGATGGAAAATAGAAAACCAGGGATTTAACAGACAAAAGCAATGGCAGGGAAATATAGAACATGCATGCAGCTATAATGAAAATGCACAGAAATGTCATTACTTGATAGAACAGATAGCAGACTTTATAAAGCAGTTGTATGAATATTTCTTCCTAAAGAAAAATGAAATAAAAAAACTACAAAAAAATATATCTTCTGATTTATTAGCGAGCTTTGGATGGCAACTAACAACAGAAGATATATCAGTAACAGATATGCACAGCATATCTGACAACTGAATTAAGTATAGCAAAGGAAGTGATGTCTGCCAAGAGTAAATTTAACTAAATAATCCACAAAAACAGAAAAACAGGAGAGCTATGCACTGTGAGTGTGGATAAAGTCATAAAAAAATAAAAAAATGTTGATATGAACTCAAAAGTTAAATTTACCAAGATAGGCGCAGGCAAAGAAAGTTTTACCTTTCGGAGCTGAATT
>JALERT010000009.1 GCA_022764445.1 Lachnospiraceae bacterium
ATATTTGGTAGTTTTGATGTAAATATAAAGAAGATTGAAAAAAGTCTCAATGTAACAATGGTTGAAAGGGATGGAAAGTTAAAACTTGTGGGAGAAGCTTCAGGCGTTGAGCAGGCTGAAAGTATACTGATGCAGCTTATGGAACTTTCTAAAAGAGGCAATACTATTACAGAGCAAAATGTTAATTATATTCTGTCTCTTGCAATGGAGCACAGGGAAGGTGAGATGGCCATAATAGATTCTGACATTGTATGCAGGACTATACAGGGTAAACCGATTAAACCTAAAACTTCAGGACAGAAGAAATATATAGACCTTATAAGGAAAAAGATGATTGTATTCGGCATAGGACCGGC
Source organism: Lachnospiraceae bacterium (assembly GCA_022764445.1). Taxonomy (GTDB): domain Bacteria; phylum Bacillota; class Clostridia; order Lachnospirales; family Lachnospiraceae; genus Butyribacter. The sequence continues at coordinate 357 of JALERT010000009.1, forward strand.
AGGAACTGGTAAGACATACCTAGCTATGGCAATGGCTATAGAAGCATTTAAAAGGGATGAGGTCAATAAGATAATACTTACAAGACCTGCTATAGAGGCTGGAGAGAAGCTGGGATTTCTTCCCGGTGATCTTCAGAGCAAGGTAGATCCTTATTTAAGACCATTGTATGATGCACTGTATCAGATAATGGGTGCAGACAGTTATCTGAAAAATGTAGAAAAAGGTCTTATAGAGGTTGCACCACTTGCCTATATGAGAGGACGAACCCTTGATAATTCATTTATAATACTTGATGAGGCGCAGAATACTACACCTGCTCAGATGAAGATGTTCCTTACGAGAATAGGATTTGGCTCTAAAGTAATCATAACAGGTGATCTTACACAGAAGGATCTTCCTTATGGAACTAAGTCAGGTCTTGATCAGGCTTTAGAAGTTCTTGGAAAGATTGAGGATATAGGATTTGCACATCTTACCAATAAAGACGTTGTACGTCACCCTCTTGTACAGCAGATAGTTACGGCATATGATGACTATGATAAGAAACAACAGAGAAGGCAGCAGGTAAAAGATGCAAAAGAAAATGAAGCAAAAAATAAAAAGCAAAAGAATGTACATGAAAAGGGATAAAGAATGAGCGAGGATAAACAAAGGCAAAGCGCAGATTTGATTTTTTCTGCTTTAATATACATTTTTGTTATAATCACGACTATTGTAAATGGATATATATGCAGTCAGAATCTTATGGAAATTTTGTCAGATATTATCGTTTCTTTTATGGGAGTATACATTTTTACCGGTTTTTTTAAAAGAAATGATTGTGATATCGTTTTGTCTAAGAGTTCTGTCAGATGGTTTTTAATATTTTTTATAGTGTCGGAAGCACTTATAGTTGCACAAAACTATATATTTACAGGTACTTTATGGCTTGCGGCAGCAGTATATCTGTCGCTGAAGAGTGATATAAAGTATGCACTTGCATCATATGGTTTGCTTCTTATGCAGTATGCACTTCTTGTATTAAAGCATCATAAAGATATTAATTTACTTATATTCAGTGCTGTTTTTGGCATAGTACTTTTATATACATTTGCACAGATAAATGAAATAAAAAATATACCGTATGCATTTGCGGTAATTATGCTTTTATCGCTTATTCTTATTATAGTTCAGTCAGAGTTTGATATAAAAATAATTAAAGATAATATCAGTACAAATGTAATATTGTTATTATGTAATATTGTTTTTACAGGTGCGGTTTTAATAAGATATGGTCATGGAATATTTTTTAGAAAGGAAGCCATGAGTCGTAAGGAGAAGCTTCATAAAAGACTGATGAAGCTTCTTGAGACAGATTATGTTCTTATAAATTCATTTCATGAGTATTCGGATGAGCTATTCAGTCATTCAATGAAGGTAAGCATGATTTCAAGGGATGCGGCAGAGACAATAGGTGCAGATGAAGTCCTTGCACAGGCAGGCGGCATGTTTCATGAAATTGGACGCATGAATAATAAAAAAGATTATGTTAAGGAAGGTGTATCTATCGGAAAAAAATATGGATTTCCGAAAGAACTTATACATATAATAAAGCAGCACAGTGCCGGAAATGACTGTCCGGAGACAGAGGAGGCTGCAATAGTAATGCTTAGTGACTGTATATTGTCTTCAAATGAATTCCTTGTAAATAAAGGAAAACGCGATTCTGTATCAGACAGGCAGCTTGTTGAGAGTGTATTTAATAACCGTATCAAGAAAGGAAGTCTTTCAAAGTCTGGTCTGACAGATGATAAAATTGACAAACTAAAAGAATATTATATAGAAAATGCTTTTGATAACTGATTAACATTGATATTTTAATGAAAGGGTATATTTACTGATATGACTATATTGATGGAAAAAGAAGTTGATGATGAACTTGATTTCGATTATGAAAAGGTACTTAAGAATGTTATAAAAGAAGCAGTTAGGCAGGAAAAATGTCCTTATGAATGTGAAGTTAATCTTACATTTACTGACAATAATGGAATAAGAGAGCTTAACCGTGATTTCAGGGATCTTGATATACCTACGGATGTTTTGTCCTTCCCTATGGTAGATTATGAAGCACCGGCTGATTTTTCTCATCTTGACAGTGATGAGGCGGTTGCTATGTATTTTAATCCTGAGTCAGGTGAACTTCTTCTTGGTGATATTGTTATTTCGATAGAACGTGCAAGAGAACAGGCAAAAGAGTATGGTCATTCTCTTAAGAGGGAGATATCCTTTCTGACAGCCCACAGTATGCTCCATCTGATGGGGTATGACCATATGGCTGATGATGAAAGAATCATTATGGAGCAGAAGCAGGAAAAGATACTAAATACATTAGGGATAACAAGGGATTAAGAAGGGACGTTTGACTATGGAAACCTCAAAGAAAAATACTGCAAGTGGATTTTTAAAACAGGGAAGTATTCTTGCAATGGCATCCATTATGGTAAGAGTAATTGGTATGATTTACCGAATACCAATGGCAAATATAATCGGAAACGAAGGAAATGGTATATACTCTGCGGCATTTGAGATATACAACATACTTCTGATAATATCATCATATGGTATGCCGATGGCAGTATCAAAGATGGTATCGGCAAAGTGCTCACAGAGACGATATAAAAGCTCGTATACTATTTTTAAGTGTTCCATGATTTTATCAATATGTACAGGCGGTGCTGCGGCATTATTTGTTTATTTTGGAGCTGACTGGATTGAGGCAAGCTTTTTTTCAAAGTACAGAGGTATAGCGATACCACTAAAAGTTTTGGCTCCTACAATTTTCATAGTTGCCGTTATGGGAGTATTCAGAGGCTTCTTCCAGGGACATAATACAATGCTTCCAACTGCTATTTCACAGATTTTTGAGCAGATTGTAAATGCGTTTGTAAGCGTTGGTGCTGCGTATTTTCTGATGCGTTCCCACAGTGCATCTGATAAGATCTCTGCATGGGGAGCAGCAGGCGGTACGATGGGTACATGTCTTGGCGCAGTTACGGCATTTCTGATACTAGGTTTTATATATATTATATACAGACCTACGATTAAGAGGCAGCTTAGAAGAGATAAAGTTAGAACCACTGAATCACTGAGTCAGACATACAAAATCATATTATGGACTGTCATACCTATAATTTTAAGTCAGACAGTTTATCAGTTAAGTGGTATAGTAGATGTAACAGTATTTAATAATGTTATGGGCAGTAAAGGATTTACAGATAAAGTCGTAAGTACATTACAGGGTATATACAGTACTAATTATAAGCTTTTAGTCAGTGTACCGATAGCAGTTTCTACAGCTATAGCATCCTCCATGATACCAAGTCTTGTATCATCTTTCGCTGCGGCAGATATAGAAAGTGTCAAAAGTAAAACAGGTCTTGCGATTAAATTTAATATGATAATTGCTTTTCCTTCTGCTATGGGACTTGCCATATTGTCACAGCCAATAATCAGACTTTTATATCCTTCATCTGATTATGTGACAGGAGGAATGATGCTTGTAAC
>JALERT010000034.1 GCA_022764445.1 Lachnospiraceae bacterium
TCAAGTTTTTTACCTCTGAGTATATCATAACCATACTGAGGATGGTTTTGAATCTGTTCAAATTCATAATCAGTAAGCTTTCCCGGCTTTTTAATAATCTCTTCAGGAATCTTAAGTTTACCAATATCATGAAGAAGACCTGCTGTTGTAAGTATATCTAAATCATTCTCTGATAAGTGAAGCCATTTGCCTAATACATTACAGATAAGAGCCACATTCATTGAATGTGTATATGTAAGATCATCATAACCGCGCATACACTGCATCATGTCAAGAAGATGAAGCGGATTTCTTGTCTTTTGCATTATGTGTGAAACATCATCAAGCATAGAATCAACAATTCCATCAGTACTTTTAAGAACAATATCATTAAGTGATGTACGGAAGTTGTCCATGCAATTGTCAAATTCTTTATTAAAGTCTTTAAACTCAGCAGACTGCTGTATTCTTTCAAAGTATGTAGGCTTATCATTGTCTATAATGGATGAGTTAGCTGAATTATCAGCGGTATTATTTGATGCTTCATCTGAATCTTCTTCTACAAGTATTTTAACAGATTTAACAGCGTAGTATTTTAACTTGTCGATGATTTCATCTGTAAGTACTGTATTACTTTGTATAACAAGATGATTGGTATACGTATATGCCGACTCAGCAGTGACCATACCGGGAGTCAGGTTGGCTGTAAGTATTTTTTTCGTTTTCATAATGTGTGCCCTCTTTTTCCCTCTTTAAATCTTTAATGTTCCAAACTTAATAAACTGATTATACCATTTATAATGTAAAAAATCAAAAAAATTTTAATGACCAAAATACTTGACATAAGTTTCTATATATTATATAATTAGCAAATGTGGCGTGTGATATGCTGAACCAAAGCCCCGGTATAGCATCTATGCGCAGTTAATATATTGTTGTAGATAAAACAGAGTGAATAAGAGTTAGGAGGTACTGGGATGAAAAGTTATATGGCAAGCCCATCCACAATTGAAAAGAAATGGTATGTAGTTGATGCTACAGGACATACATTAGGACGTCTTGCATCAGAAGTTGCAAACGTATTAAGAGGCAAGAATAAGCCTACTTTTACACCACATATTGACACAGGTGATTATGTAATTGTTATCAACGCTGAGAAGATTAAGGTTACAGGTAAGAAATTAGATCAGAAGATTTATTACAATCACTCAGATTACGTTGGTGGAATGAGAGAGACAACACTCAAAGATATGCTCGCTAAGAAGCCTGAGTATGTTATTGAACATGCAGTAAAGGGTATGCTTCCAAAAGGACCACTTGGTCGTGAGATGTTTAGCAAGCTTCATGTATATGCAGGTGCAGAACACGGACATGAGGCACAGAAGCCAGAAGTATTAGAGATAAAGGAAAGAGCATAATCGAGAGGAGGAAAATAAATTGGCTAACGCAAAATTTTATGGAACAGGTAGAAGAAAAAGCAGTATCGCTAGAGTATATTTAGTACCAGGAAATGGTAAGATTACAATAAATAAAAAAGATATGGATAACTACTTTGGTCTTGAAACATTAAAGATCATCGTTCGTCAGCCACTTGAAGCTACTAACACAACAGACAAGTACGATGTTATCGTAAATGTTCATGGTGGTGGATTTACAGGACAGGCTGGTGCTATCAGACATGGTATCTCAAGAGCACTTCTTACAGTTGACGAAGACTTCCGTCCAATTCTTAAGAAAGCTGGATACTTAACTCGTGATTCACGTATGAAAGAGCGTAAGAAATACGGTCTCAAGAAAGCTCGTAGAGCACCTCAGTTCTCAAAGAGATAATCTTTCGGAAACGAATATATCAAGAAAAGCCCATTTTACAAGGGTTACAGAAGTTGTGGAAAGTTGTCAGATGTGCTGGAATTTACATCAAATGCAACACATATGCAATAGGTATGCAACAAAGATTATGATATGTATAGGACATTTTTCAGTACAAATACTGGGAAATGTCCTTTCTTAATTTAAATCTTATTAATCGCATCTACAAGCTCCTTTATATCAAAGTGTGTGTATACTTTTTCGGTCAAAGTCATAGCACCAGAGTGCCCCACAATCTTTTTGATTATTGTCTGATTCACACCTGCTTCCGCTAACATGGAAATACAGGTATGCCTACAACAATGGGGTGTACGATTAATATTTAACTGTTCCATTAAAGGTTTAAAATAGCTATCATAGTAGTTTCGGTATAGGAAATGATTTCCGTCTTCTGTGTGAAGTAGATATTCACATTCCGGACAGGATTTATACCAGTTTTTGTAGTATGGCAGAAGCTT
>JALERT010000037.1 GCA_022764445.1 Lachnospiraceae bacterium
CCCAGTATTTCTTTTTTGTCTCCTCTATTATCGTCACAGCCTCTTCTTCTGTCTTTACAGGAAAAACATGAGCTATAAAACGTGACTTCTTCTCAACAATTTCATCACTTCCACCACTGTAAACTATATTATATGCCACTGCGACCATACCTCCGTATCTTCCTAAACTGTGCATATATCGAAACTGCAGCACTTATTAAAACTAATATATAAAAGCTTACGCCCCTGCTAAGAAGCATAGCAGATACTGCTATACTGTGTCCCATTACCGGAGCAAACAAATCTACAAAGAAGCCTTCATTGACACCTACGCCTCCCGGAAAAGGAAGTATGTCTATACAGACTGATACAAAGCTCTGAAGTATTATTATATCCATACACGAAAAACTTCCTCCGCCAAGAGCCAGATATACAAACCACGTTACTGCAAAATATGCAATCCTCTGGATAAGTGTGGTAATAAATACCCATATGGATGTGCCGATATGTGTCTTCATATATACGGCTCCCTGCTGATATTCTTTAAGCAAATTCTCAAGCTTTTCTTCTATCTGCTCCTTATGCTTCACAACATGAAGCTTATGGAGAAGCCATGTAACGAAATAAACTATTTTCTGGGCACCTGACTTTGAAAATACTATTATCGAATACAGAAGTATCGATACCACATTAACTACCATGCCAATTATAAAAAGCCACATATATCCGTCAAGGAACTCAAAAGCAATATCTCTATGAAATATAAAAACATATGCTTCAAACACTACAAGAACAACTTTATATATAATAGTCCAGAATAGTAACGTTACAGAAGACGCACCTGCATTAATCCCGTCATTATGCATATAAAGAACCTGCATAGGCTGTCCACCTGATGCAGACGGAGTTATCGCATTGAAAAAGAATCCGATAAAAGAATACCTTATACATGCCATCGCTCCGCTTTTTATATCCAGCGACCTAAGAATAATTAGCATAGATATGCCTTCCATAACCACATAGGTAACAGCCGCAATGGCAGATAAAACGATAAAAGACTTTTCCGCCCCTTTAAGTGCAGCAATTATCTCGCCAAGATCCTGGTCCTTTAATAGAACATAAAGAACAGCACCTATAAGAATAAGCATAAATATAATATTAATGTAATACTTTTTATTCTTCTGCATTAAATCCTCCCTGTTACTTTAATACAAAACGTTTAGGAGCAACAAGATAAGCAATAAAATATGAAATGATAAGACCTGCTATTGTTATTCCTAAAACTACCCATGCAAAATACGATGGAACTGTTTGTATCTGCAGGCACAGGTATGAAACCATATAAATGACTCCTGAGCAGAAATTATATCCAAATCCCGTAACAGCCCCCTCTTCCGTATATGGCTGAAATATATAATACATGCAAAGATATACTACAGAATAAAAAATTGAAAGAAGTGCCACACAGAATATTATAGATATCAACTGTACCCACTCACTTATCTTTCCAAGAAGTAAAGTATCTATAATTATACCGGCAGATATTACAAGTACCATTGGCATTTCTGCTTTTACCATATATCTTAATCTTATCCTGAAGTTAGTAAGAATAGCTTCCTTTGTCCTATAATATCCATATTTAAGAAGCGAATAGTCACAATTGTAAAACATGGCTTTTGTAAGATTTTTTCCTGATGATACAGCGTACATAATAAAAATAAGCACCGTTATAAGCTGATTTACTCCACTCCATACCTCATCAAATGTTTTTACTCTAAATTCGTGTGATGCAAATATGTCTATTAAAATTAGTGCAACTGCTGCCGCACCAAATACCCCTCCGGCAATAATTGCTTTATTCCTTACATGCTTTCTTACAAGTCTTTTGTGGCGTTCAAAGAATAAAGCATTAAGATACTCATATCCTGTCTTGTCCATAAACATATGAGACTTCATCTCTTCGTCTGATATATCATCTTCCTTAACCTCGTAGACTTCCTTACCGACATTTTCTATCTCAGCCGTTTTTGCCTGAATGACATTGTAATTTGCCACTTTTCCTGCAATAAACGCATACCTGTCACATCTTAAAATATAAACTGCACAAAATACCCCTAATGATATTATAGCAATAAATAATACAGGAAATGAAAGTATTTTGTCTATCGGCAGAACGGGCGTATCTGCAAACTTCTTTACACCACTTAAGAAGTAAACAACCGGATACACACCATACGCTGCTATTAGCATTATAGTCATATATATATAATATAGACGGCTTACAGCTTTGTTCTTATCCGTGAATAGTATTCCAAACTTAAGATTTAGCTTTAGATTTGCCGCTTCACCAATAAATCTGAATGAGAGGTATATAACCATAAATCTAAATACCCTCCATGCTGGTACGTTTCCTAATACTGATACAGCTATTAACATAAATACAGTATAATAAACTGTCTGAGAAATATGTGAGGCAAAACATTTATAAAGAAAGTGTTTCTTAGGATTGACACGAAGCAGATGAAGAAGCACATAATCTTTCTCATCTGTTTCAAATATCTTACTGGCAAAAAATGAACCAATCATACAATTCATAAAGAAGAATACCCAGATAGTCATATCTGACCATTCTTTTATATAGAAATTATCATCCGATACAATTGCTCCGAACATTAGGATTGGCGTAACGATAACAAGCGCAAAGTAAAATCCTTTAAATATTATATCCTTTATAATGGAAAATATAACGGCAATAACACCGATACCACGCTTTAAACCTGTTCTTGCATACCATTCTGACGGAATACGTTCACCTATAAATTTAAGATTCATAAGTGTGTAAATTATCCTGTTTATCTTCTCAGTTAATGATATCTGAAACTCCTGATATAATGTTTCCATATGTTATTTCCTCCATTCAAAATATTACATTCTCTCGAAGATACTCCGAGACAACATATAATTACTTCTTGAAATAATTACTGCTTAAGTTTTATACATAAGTTAAACAATGTTAAAACTCATATGGATCAATATCAGTTTCTTCTTCATTTTCCTCTGATATATTTTCATCAGATACTGTGTTGTTATACTG
>JALERT010000133.1 GCA_022764445.1 Lachnospiraceae bacterium
AGGAAGACCTGCTTTGATTGAAGCCTGACGGGCAACGTTCTGTCCAAGACCTGCCTGGATAACACAACCCATATACACATGATCAACTGCATCTGCAGGAACACCGGCTCTGTTAAGAGCTTCCTTAATAACGATTGATCCTAATACAGGTGCCGGAGTTTTGCTTAATGCTCCACCCATTTTACCAATTGCAGTACGACATGCGCCTGCTATAACTACTTTCTTTGCCATAATATAAAATCCTCCTTAATGAAAATATTTTACCTTAAAAACATTATATTGAATGTCTAAGTCACTATTGATAAGAGTCATACATTTCATCGTATGTACAAGGCACTCTACATGCCTATAATATATCAAATCTGATAAATTATCAAGTTTTTTCCCTTATTCTTTGTCGATATTTATGTTTTTTTAATTTGTAATTAGTATTTTATTCCCAAAATATCAATTAAATTTGACTATTTTCTATAAAACATGGTATTTTATATGCAGATGTTTTATTGATTAAGGTGTCCATATAGATACTCTGATCTTATTGTACAAATATTACAAAACATACTAAATTTTATGGAGGTTAATATCATGGATTACAAAACACTGTATTCACAAAAACTTACAACAGCAGATGAAGCTGTAAAAGTAGTTAAGTCCGGAAGCTGGGTAGACTATGGATGGACTGTTGGAACACCTGTTGCACTTGATGTAGCTCTTGCAAAACGTCTTCCTGAGCTTACAGATGTTAATTTCAGAGGTGGAATTTTATGCTGGGTTCCTGAGATATTCAAAATAGACAATCCGGCAGAACATATGACATGGAACTCATGGCATATGAGCGGTATCGAAAGAAAAGCAGTTGCACAGGGATTTGCATTTTATGCACCAATACGTTATTCAGAGCTTCCACGCTACTACAGAGATTCTAAAACTCCTTCCAATATAGCGATGTTCCAGGTTTCTCCTATGGACGAGCATGGTAACTTCAACTTTGGTCCAAATGCTTCACACATGGCTGCATGCTGTGAAACGGCTGACACTATTATTGTAGAGGTTAACGAAAATATGCCTCGCTGCCTCGGAGGTTTTGAAGAAAGCATACATATCAGCAAGGTTGATATGATCGTTGAAGGTGATAATCCATCAATAGCCGAGCTTGGCGGCGGTGGAGCTGCTACTGAAGTAGACCAGGCTGTTGCAAAATATATCGTAAACGAGATTCCTGATGGAGCATGTCTCCAGCTTGGTATCGGCGGTATGCCAAATGCTGTCGGTTCTCTTATCGCAGAATCAGACCTAAAAGATCTTGGTGTCCATACTGAGATGTATGTAGATGCATTCGTTGATATAGCTAAAGCAGGTAAGATAACCGGTCTTAAAAAGTCAATTGATAAAGGTCGTCAGGTATATGCATTCGGTGCAGGTACAAAGAAGCTTTATGATTATCTTGATAACAACCCTGCATGTATGAGTGCACCTGTTAATTATACAAATGATATACGTCAGATATCAGCACTTGATAACTTCATGTCAATTAATAATGCAGTTGATATCGACTTATTCGGTCAGGTCAATGCAGAATCAGCAGGTATCAGACAGATAAGTGGTGCCGGCGGACAGCTTGACTTCGTTCTTGGTGCATATCTTTCAAACGGTGGTAAGAGCTTTATCTGTATGTCTTCTACATTTACAACAAAAGATGGTATAGTACAGTCACGTATTAAACCAACACTTGATAATGGCTCTATCGTAACAGATACACGTGCCAATGTTCATTACTTTGTAACAGAATATGGTATAGTCAACTTAAAGGGACTTTCTTCATGGCAGAAAGCAGAAGCACTTATTTCTGTTGCTCATCCTGACTTCCGTGATGAACTTATAAAAGAAGCAGATAAGATGCATATCTGGAGAAGAAGTAACAAACGATAATCCTGTTGCTCCATAAAGTTCAATAAAATTTATGTTTTAAAAAACATTATATTTAATCGAATTAACAAAGCCGGGGAGAAATACTATTTGAATCTTAAATAGTATTTCTCCCCGGCTTAATCAATAAAACCATTATTTTTCTAAATAAAGTCAACAGTTCAGACAAATAAATAAACACACTTATATTCTATGACTCAAGCTTTTTATCTGTCTTTTCCTGAAATTTATCATTCTCTACTATGAATCTTTCATGTGTTCCTTTTCCAATCAAACCTTTTTCATCGCTTGCTTCAACGCTGAATATAAGTTTTCTTCCCTCGATTCCAATAAGCTCGCTGTCACATTTTATCTTCATTCCGACAGGTGATGATGCAAGATGCTCTATTTCCACCTTGATTCCTACGCTTCCACATCCTTCATTCAGATATGGTGCAACACTTGTAAATGCTGTTTTTTCCATAAGGGCAAGCATTGCAGGAGTTGCATATACATCCATAACCCCACTTCCCATAGACTTAGCTGTAAGACTATCTGTAACTATCTCTTCCTGATGACCTTTGATTCCAACTTCTAACATTTTTATTCCTCCATTTGTATATTATGTTCTCTCGGAGTCTCTCTTACCCCTGCTTTTACGGCTGGCAAAAATTCATCTTTAAAAACCAGGCACAAAAAGCTTCCGAGAAAACATTATTAATTATTTAATAAGCTATTTTTACTGCTGACCACTTTTTTCCACATAAGGAAAAAGTTCCTTAAAATATGGAAGGTCACATACCCAGTCACAAAATGTATGCCATTCTGCAAGTTTATGCGTGTGTCTTGCATTATACATTGCAATTGCATTTTCATATGATAAAGTGCATGTCCTCATCTGATGATAGCTTTCCGGCAAAAGCTGGATAAGACTGTACCAAAGACTCTTATCTTTTGTCTCCATATACTTTAATCTGATATTCTCGAGTGAGTCAATCACAATTTTCATTGTATCAATAGCTTCATCTGTCATATGATCTGTACTAAAATCACTCATTTCAAATGGTTTACTGTGAATTTTATGCATTGTACTTGTTGAATTAGCGACTGTTCCGACTTTATATGTGTCATACTCTTTCCACCAGTATATAGGCGCTGTTATGTCAACTGTAATGAATATCTGACGTATAAATTTACGGTGATCCGTACCTGACTGGCAAAGCCGTTTCGCAAGATCAAGGTCATTTGGTCCAAATACAAAATTACCATTTTCATCATAGAAACTATCAGAACGAGCCCAGCTGTTAAGCGGATTTCTTGCTCCCCTCATAGCATTTTCAAAATTCATTACATCGGTTCTTTCAAATTTTATCATCATTTCCTCCCGGTTTATTGTATTAGTAACAATTCACACCTTCTATTTACTTCATTCTTTAAACATAACATAATATGCTTAAACTGTTACAGATTATTTTTCAAATTCTACTATAACATAATATCCTCTGTCTGTGTGTTTAACTTCTTTTACAATACCATCCCTGTCTTCTATTCTTTCATTTACTTTGAAACAGCCTGACATTGCTACTGCCGGCTCGATTATATAACTATAATTAAGTGCCGTTTTTTTTTCACTTACGTGAACACTGTCTCCAGCCTTAACCAGTCCCGGTCTTTCCATCTTGAATGTCATTTCACGCATTTTAAATCTCCTCTCGAATAAAAGCAAAATCCTTAATTAATATATTTGTTGGCAGTTTTTATGAATACAGTAGATGTTGGTGTGAACTATAACCATATTTATCTGTATGGATAATATCCCCCACTACAGCACATACTTCCACTCATACACATATTACAGCACATATACGCAAAACAAAGATTCATACATGTCCCACCTGCAGATGAATTTGGCGGTCTGTATGGGTTCTGCATATCCTGATACCAGTTGCTTCCTGACTCAAGCTGATGTACAAGCTGTGCATACTGCATATTGGAGGGCTGCATTGCCGCAGCTTGTCTTGCATGTTCCAATGCAAGAATATTATTGCCAAGACCACAGTTGGCTATAGCACTCAGATAATACCATTCATCTCCGCGTTCTTTCATCTGTGCAAGTACATTTAATGCTTCTTTATAATATCTGTTATTAATATAATTGGAAGCAGCTTTTAAATGCATCTTATATTCCGCTGATTCATTAGTTTCGGATCTTGAGCCATATGAACCGCTGTAAGAACCAAAGCCGCCAAAATCTCTGCCAAATCCATAGCCGTCTGCATTGTAACTGCTTTGATATCCATTCTCTTTTTCATCCATAATCTGTTTATAAGCCTGCTGTATTTCTTTAAACTTTTCTTCAGCCTGCGCTTTGTTGGGATTATTAATATTGGCATCCGGATGATATTTACGGCTTAAAGTTCTGTATGCCTTCTTAATCTCGTCCTGCGATGCTGACCGTTCAATTCCTAATACCTGATATGGATCAATCATCTGTCTGTCTCCTGTCTTTTTGCCACATAATAATCTAAGGTAGTTTTTGTCATATTCTTATAACTATTCAGTACTTTCCATTAATAGCTATATTTTATACCGGCTTTTTCTTTTTACACACAGCATCATACCTGCACCACACACCCGAATAAATTATATTTTTTAATATCTGAACATTTTCAAGAATAGGAAGACGTTCAAATGCTCTTCCTACCTCTGACATCATCATAACAAGAATCTGCCTTACTTTTTCATCGAACCCGTCTTCTTTACACATCACAATATAAGGGTTATAACGTCCCTCATTAATATCATCTTCTAAATCCTCATATGCATCTAAAAGATATATGAATTTACCGATAAAGTACCCTATCCTTGACAAATCCTCAGACCACTCATCTTTTTTAAAGACAAATAATGAAGAACAGATATCCCCAAAATATCCTGCCTCTTCATCAAGAACAGAATTTTTTTCTTTTTCTGCCATTGAAAGCTTATCAAGACCATCCTGTATCCTTGCTGCCTTATCAGGATATTTTTCCTTTACTTTTGAACCGGCTCTTTTTAACAATCCTGCATAGCCCGCTTTAATAACTTTGTGTTCATCTTTCCAGTCATCAAGACATTTATAGTACATCAAAAGTATATTCATATCTGCGGCATAATATAGATAATCAGACTGGATATATTCATGTCTTTTAGCAGGATGTGCCACACATCTGCACGACTTTACTGTAATCTCCGGCTCGTATAACGATGTCAGAAGCAGTCCAAGAAATGTCATATCATAGGTAAGGGTTATCTGCCCCTTTACCCCATATCTTTCCTTAAGGCATCTGCAAAGACCACAGTAATACTGTCTGTACTCCTTTAATTCCCTGACTTTGAGCTCATCATAATTGGGAATTATATAACCAAACAAGGCAATCAGCTCCTTTTAATAAACTCTGTACTGCACTTTGGGCATGTAATGGCTATACGTCCTTTTCCCCTCGGAACTCTTATACATTGTCTGCACTTTGGACATTTATATATATGATGTGTCTTCCTCTGCTCCATGTGACTTTTCTTACATTCAATAAAAAACTTTACACGATTATGAAGCTTCATATATTTTTCGTTTTCTGCATATCTTTTATAATGATTTTTTGACAAAATTCTAAAGTATGCATAAATAACAAGAGCAACGGATAGAAGGTTTGTAAGTCCTGCCACAAGCGGTATCCTTATAATAAAGCCGACAACCATTGAAACAAGTGCCATTATAATAATAAAATTACTAAATTGATCTACACCATATCTTCCCTGCATAAATCTTGCCAAACGCTCTCTCATATTATCAATTCCTTTCTTCTATCAGACTTATATACATATAAAACTATTTTATCCAATTTCATAAAAAAGTCCTTACAATATATGATAAAAGCATCATAAGAAAAAAGCAATGTGATAAATTATGAATTATTATTAAATTACTATAAACTAGTGCACTGTATCATTGATATTTGGTAAAACAACGCAGGATATATGTTCATCTGCAAGGCGGTTGAACGAGGCGATGCGGTGGCATCGTTGAGTGAAACCAACGCAGTCAGATGGGCATATAGACAAGTTGGTTTGCCTAATTATCAACGATACAGTACACTAGTTACAGTTCACACTATATCAACATTTCCTTAATGAATAAAACAAAAGCTTCACAGCAGCGACTGACAGCAGTCCATAACTATACTTCTAATCATAATAACGTATGGCAAACTTATACTCTGTCATGTAATTTATACCATCTTCAGAAGGCTGGTATGTTACCTCTATATAATCTCCTTTGTTGATCTTTATAAGAGATTCATTATCTTTAAATGCCTGTTTATAAACATTATGTTCTGAATCCTTCACATATACGACAGTACCGTCTTCAGTATCTATAAATTCTATATCAGATACTTCAAATGAAACCTTTTCTTCTATCTTGTCAGGCTGTGATACAGCTCCTTTTTCCGTAAGAAGTTTTTTGTATTCAGTAAATACCTTTGTCTGTGAAGCAGCTGTGGCAACAATGTTATACTGTGACACATTTACCATTGCATACATCTTTACAAGACCGCCTTCATCCTTAAGTACCATGATGTATGTTGGAACACCTGCTACATTTATAAGTGACGGAAATGATGCTGTGTATCCCTTTTCCTGCACTTCACCCTGCGCTGCTGACATTGCAGAATGTTCTTCTGCACCTGAAACTTTATAATAACGTGCCTCAGATGTACGCTGATTCATCATAACAAATCCTATATTGGACTGATCACCATTTACCGATGTCACACCTGTATAAATCCATACATCATCGCCTATAATCTTGTAACCATAATCATCTGTCGTCTGCTTACAATTTTTCTGTCCAAATACACTGTTTATGTATCCATCCGATAAAGTTCCATACCAATTATATTTTCTTGTAAGAAGATTTCCGCTATAAACATTATCAACCCAGCTTGGTATATTTTTAGTACTGTAGTATTTGCACTCACCGCTTACAGGATCACACATAATAATTCCGTTTACATCCATTCCACCGAATAGACCGATTCGTGGACTTATTGTCGGACATATATAATATGGTTTACCTGTATCATCAACTTCAAAATAATAGCCATTTATAATCTTTGTAGGGTACTGCAGCTGTACGTGACGCTGAAGATTATAATTAAGATATGCTGACGGAACATATTTCATTCCTTTATCAAGTTCAACATATTCAGCATTGGAATTAACAGGATTTACCTTAACATATCCAGGAACACCCTTATTTCTGTTATTCCACCACTTAAAGAAACTTGCATACTTTAACGCCGAAACCTTCATTGGTGATTTTTCAATGCTTATCTGCGAATAATTATTCTCAACCTCATACTGACTTACAACCTCTGAAAGAGAACCAATCTTTCTGTTACCAAAAATTCTTGCACTTTCGGTATCCATAAGTGCTATATCCGTAACCTGTGATGATTCTTCTATATCCGAGTTAAAGTCACGGTTCTCTACTTTTAGAAGTGAAGAATATGATCTTGCCCTGAAAAACTCCATACTCATAATGCTTCCAGCCACAACAGCCACTACTCCGGTTACTGCTGCAATCATAAAAATTTTAGATAACAGTGGAAGTTTAACATTACTCATCATACTGCCTGCATAATTTATTTCCTTTATCCTGTTAATCATAAATATACATGAAAGCAGTATACAGATTACAATCAACGAAATCCAAAATGATATCTCATGTATATTAATTGATGGGAATGTAGCATAATAAAACAGTCCTGCAAAAATTGCAAGAAGTAATACAAGCATACAATATGTTCTTTTCTTCATAATTTTTCCTCCTGATTTCTCATCGGTTTAAATAAATTGTAACAGTCTGGTCTTTAATTCACTTCATGCATAAATCCTATTACAGTAAATTACATTTCATTTTATAATATTTTGGCGTCATGTCAAGATAATGTGTGTGTGGATTTTCAAAACGCTGCTCTTCTTCCCATATTTCATTATCAAGCTGTTTCTTCACGTAGTCTGATATTTCTTTGACCGTCTTTTTTTCACCAACATATATTCCGTTATCAAAGATTTTTGTCTGAAGAGGTTTAAAATGACATCCTGTAAATTTTGATTTCTTCCATGGCTGCTTCGGATCTATATATACAATTTCCTCACCATCTTTTATAACTTCATCTCTGCAGGCAATAAGATCAGCTATTGCCTTACCATTTTCATCATATACCCTGTAAAGCATTTTAAAACCGGGATTAGTTATCTTTCCGACATTTTCAGAGATTTTAATTCTTGGCTCAAATATACCATTTTTCTCAACAGCTGCAATTTTGTATACTGCACCGAATACCGGGTCTGACTTTGAGGTAATAAGACGCTCTCCAACTCCAAAACCATCTATACATGCCCCCTGTGATATAAGTGAATGTATTGTAAATTCATCAAGACTGTTTGAAGCGACTATCATACAGTCAGAGAGTCCCGCATCATCGAGCATTTTACGTGCTTTCTTTGACAGATATGCTAAATCTCCACTGTCAAGCCTTATCCCCTTAAGTCTTTTTCCCATAGGTTCAAGAACTTCTTTTGCAACACGAATCGCATTTGGTACTCCACTCTTAATCACATCATATGTATCTACAAGCAAAAGAGCAGAATCAGGATACATTTCTGCATATTTTTTAAAAGCGGTATATTCATCTTTGTAAAACATAATGAAGCTATGCGCCATCGTTCCACTTACAGGAATATCAAACATCTGACCGGCAAGTACAGTTGCTGTAGAAGAAACGCCTCCTATAACTGCTGCTCTTGCACCATACACAGCGGAATCCACATTATGAGCACGTCTTGCCCCAAAGTCTGATACCATTCTTTTTCCGGCTGCTTTACATATACGCCTTGCCTTTGTTGCAACAAGAGACTGATGATTTATCTCAAGAAGTATGGCTGTCTCAATGATCTGTGCATCTATAAGTGGTGCAATTACAGTCATTACAGGCTCTCCCGGATACATGACAGTTCCCTCCGGCAATGAATAAATATCACCTTTAAACTTAAATTCTGACAGATATTCAAGAAACTTTTTATCAAATATGCCAAGTTCTCTGAGGTATTGTATATCTGATTTTGAAAAATGGAGATTTTCAATATATTCTACAATCTGTTCCAAACCTGCAAATATTGAAAATCCTCCATCGTCAGGATTTTTTCTGTAAAAAACATCAAACACCACTCTTGTATCAATATCACCTGATACAAAATAAGCATTGCTCATTGTTAATTCATATAAATCCATTACCATCGAAAGATTTCTTGCTTCACTTTGCTTTTTCATCATATTCTCCCGTCTTCACTCATTTTCAGATAAAATAAACATAAAAAAGATTATATAACTAAATCATTCACAACATCTGTTTTATTTTCGGTACTTATATTATATTTTACCCGGAAATAATGTATTTATCCATTTATATGTTTATCCAGCTTCTCAATCAGCTTGTCAACGTCAACGCCATGCACGACACATGCCTGTTCGATTGTTTCCCTCGCTGATGAAGGACAGCTTATGCAGTGCATCCCCATTTCTTTAAAGTCCTCCTCTGTCTCAGGATGAAATTTTAAAACCGCTCCGATAAGTGAATATTTTGTAACTACCATTTATGGCTCCTTTCATTAAAATTCATAAATCAACTTTATATTACCAATATGAAAAACAAAAATCTGCAATCAGATAAAAAGATTGCAGATCTTCATGTAAGCACGAGACGGGATTCGAACCCGCGACCCTCGCCTTGGCAAGGCGATACTCCACCACTGAGCCACTCGTGCATTTCTCTTATCTCTAAGAGCTTATATGTAATTGTCGGATTTTCATCCAAAGCACGAGACGGGATTCGAACCCGCGACCCTCGCCTTGGCAAGGCGATACTCCACCACTGAGCCACTCGTGCATTCTCTTATCTCTAAGAGTTTGTATGTAATTGTCGGATTTTCATCCAAGCACGAGACGGGATTCGAACCCGCGACCCTCGCCTTGGCAAGGCGATACTCCACCACTGAGCCACTCGTGCATTCTCTGCTCGCAAGAGCAATTCTCGCGAGCACGTGTTATATAATACAATACTTTTTTATGTATGTCAATACTTTTTTCATTTTTTTACAACTATTACCAACTAATAATAAAAACAAATTTATTAAAATATTTTTATGTAATAACTATTAATTTTCTTCGTACAGAGAATTAAGACGATACATCGCCTGTGCAATATTATTTACTGAATCTGTAATATCCTTATAAATTGCAGCAGATTTTTTAGCTGTATTTCCAGTTTCCTCAGCTAATACGGCAAATCCTGCACCTGCCTTTCCAGCTCTGGCTGCCTCTATAGATGCATTTAATGCAAGCATATTCTGTCTTGAAGCAATGCCCTGAAGTTCCTTTGTCTTAGCCTGTATATCATCAATCATCTTTGTAGTAA